>JACMPP010000014.1 GCA_014377445.1 Oligoflexus sp. | reverse complement strand
TTTGAAAACACCTCTCGCTCAGCATCGGCATAAGCGTGCCTTGCCGAGAGGCGGAACGTTACCTTCAATGCCTCCGCAGTTGATCGATTGAGCTACACCTCGCCCGAAAACCTTGATCATCTCCTTGCTGATCCTAGGGCTAAAAATTCCAGCTATAAAACACGTGTTATGTTGCCCTCAGACCAAAACAGGACTGAGGGCTGCATGACCAACACCAAAAAAACGAAATCCGAATCGCTCTGCTCCGATTGCCGGAAAATAGAGCTTTCGACCTGGGTTGGGGAGAACGCCGAGGGGCTGCCTTCGGTTGTTAAGGATGCCCTTTCCCATTATAACTTGCTCTTGGATGGTCTTGCCGGCGATCAGCGGCGCTTGCGATCGACTTTGCTCCAACTGCGGCGCGCCCTCGGTATCCTGGCCTCTTCGGAGAAACGAAAAAGTAGCGGTGATCCCATTGGCTCCACGGCAAAGCCAGGAGATCAAAAACCAAAAAATCCGAAAGAACAGCTACGACTCTCGCTCATTCGTTATCAGGAACTCGAGGCTTGGCATAAGGCGCTTGTTAAAAAAAACGGGAAAAAGATCAAAAAATTGAAAGGAGCATTGATGAAAATAGAAGACATCGAATTTACCGAAGAAGAGCTTTCGGAGAACGCTAAGGAAAGCGCAGAGCACATGAATCGCCTGACTCTTGGCGAAGGACCACAGGATGAGTTGGAATCCCCCAAACAAGCATTTATGCAAGGCGGTCTGATCAGAGTCGATGAGGAAATAGTTACTGCCAGCGTTAACCCAGAGCTTTTAGTCGATGAGAAAATCGTCACGCGAATGATGGATGAGAGAACGCGCTATAGCTTTAACCTCACGCTCTCCAAGGTCACAGTCGAAGTAGAAAAAATCGTCGTGAGAGATGCCGGTTCATCGACCAGGATCATCTCGGCCAGTACCCGCGAAATCGGGCCTCCGAAAATGGATGTTACGTGGGATTTTCTCGCTAACATGACAATTATGGTCGCTCAATATGCAATGCCTTTTAATCGACTTGGAACTCTTCTGACTGTTCCTGATAAGCATTTTACTTCGGCGAAAATTTCAAGAATGTTTGGCTATGTCGCGCAACAGTTTCGGCCCATTTATTTGCACAATTTTCGCAGTCTTTCAAACGCCCGCCTCCTCTCTGGCGACGATACGACGACCAGAGTCGTGGAGTTTTCCCGTTTCCTTAAGGAGCTTCAGCTTGATCCGGAGACGGAGCGCCCCTGGTATGACTTTGCCACTCGCGAGACGGCTGAAGCGACATTCAAGCAAGAAGCCAAGCCAAGTCTCGGGGTGCTGACCGCCAAGGAACTGGGCTTTGAATTTGATCGCAAAGATGGCAATGGACAAAAAAAATCATTGCAGACTACTGTCTTGTGGGGGCGAAGTGAAGCTGAAGATCCGCGTAGCGCCATCGTCTTCTACCGTAGTCATATAGGTGGTTTTGGCAATCTTTTGTCGATCTGTCTCAGCAACCGGCAAGCTGAATTTAAAGATCTGATCGTTCAGTCCGATCTAGCCACTGTAAATTTAGTAAGCGATGCTGAGCTAGCTGCACGTTTTGAAATTGAATTGGCCGGTTGCACAAGCCATGCCCGCCGACCCTTTGCCCTCTATGAAAATGATGATCCTGATGCCTGCGCACACATGCTCCATCTTTTCAGAGGGCTGTATATTTATGAGCGGGGCCTTGACCTTGTTGGGCGTAATGATGCCAATGTCCGAGCGGTTCGCGGCGTCGATAGCCGTCGGATGTGGGAAGAAATCAAAGACTTCGCAGGCAGCATGACCGAGGTTTGGTCAAAGGCGACCAAGCTTGGTGGGGCCGCTCATTATATTTTACGTCACTATAAAAAACTCACCGCTTATCTTGATAACCCTATTATTTCCATTTCAAATGACTTTTCGGAACGAATTTTGCGAATGGAGAAATTAATTCAGGCGAATGCGCTTTTTCGTAATTCTCTTGAAGGACGATTTGCTCTGGACATCAATCGAAGCATTTTACAAACCGGGATCGCCGCCCATGCACCACTCCAGGATTATGTGACCTATGTGCTGCGCGCTTCGCCTGCAGAAGTGCAGGCTCATCCCGAAAATTTCACAGCTTTAGCCTACGCCCGCAAGAATTCACAGCCTGCCTAATTCACTTCCACGCGCATCGTTAATTTAAGCTCAGGCAGGGGTCGGCCAAGCCGACCCCTGCCTGCGTATGTGAACGGCTTACGAATAGACCAAGATATATCTCTGTCCGCTCAAAACACTCTTCACTAAATACCCCAAAACACGCAACTAACCAATCAAAGCACACACCAAATTCAACGACCTCATCTGATCCACATTCCCCGGCCGAGCCTCAATCAATCCCGGATTCCCAACCACAATCACCAAACACTGAGCCCGCGATACCGCAACATTCAGCCGATTCCTGTCAAACAAGAAATTCATTCCCCGAGCCGACTCAGCAACAGTGCTAGAACAAAGGCTGAAGAACACCACCGGTGCTTCTTGCCCCTGGAACCGATCCACGCTCCCTACCTTCGCCGAATCGCCTAATGCCTGCTTAAGCTTCGTCACCTGATGATTATACGGCGACACAAAAAGCATATCGGCTAAAGTCAAAGGCCGCTTGCCATCTTCGGTTTCAAGCTCGCACCCAACCAACTCATGCACAAGCAAGGCGATCCTAGCCACCTCCTCGTCCGAAGCTTGAGAGTTCCCCTCATGGGCAACAGGGACGAAAATAATCCCCTGCTCACGATCCAGTTCCCCCTTATAGCCATCCGGGACCTTGATACTCCGAAGGTCAGCACTGGGATCAGACAGCAATTTTCCCTCATAGATATGCCGGCTGATAAAAGCGTTGACCTGGCTATGCATGCGGAAAGTCGTGTCCAAGAAGACCCCCATATGAGGCGGTATCGTTGGCTGCCCCCGAAGGAGGTAATCCAAGATGGACGCCCCGCTCTCCCCGGGATGGGTCCCCTGGGACGGCTGACCCAACTGCATCTGGTCGCCCATGAGGACAAGGTTCGTCGCGGAACGGCTCATAGCGATCAGGTTAGCCACAGGAACCTGTCCAGCTTCGTCTATAAAGAGGTAATCGAGCTTGGCCGCCAGATCCTCACGGGCAAAGCCCCAGGCGGTTGTACCCAGCACACAGGCCCCATCTGTTTGAGCGGCAAGCTTTGCGTTTACGACCACCTTGATGCCCAGATCAACCAGAGCGTCATCGCCTTCCTTCGTGCAAACGAAATTCGCGGCGATACCGTCTTTGCGAGCCAGCTCAGCCGCGCCTATGAGGAGGTTTTGTATAGCCTTGTGACTATTGCTTGAGATACCTATTCTTGCACCGCCTTTGAGAAGTTCACATATGATGTGTTTGCCCGTATAGGTCTTACCGGCACCTGGTGGCCCTTGAATCACCAGATAGGAGGAGTCAAGCGATTTCACGGCTGCGACGATTTCAGCCAATCGTTTCTTGGGGTCTTGAGAATTGACGATACTCCGGCTTGTCCGCGCCTCCTCGAATTTGCTAGTAAATCGCGGAGCCCCACGTCTTAAAAAATCCAAGAGGGCATTTTTCCCAAGCTCCGAACCACTTTGCTCATATTCCTGTGCAAACAACTCAATAGCAGCAGGAATCGGATTGGGATTCACGTATTCATCGGGAATGAGCGTGAGAATCGCGGGCATCTCCAAGCCACTCTTCAGGCAAATGAGCCCCTTTTCTAATTGGCTGACCTCACGGCAGAAGCTGGCCTTGACCTTCTTGCCATCTTCGCCTTCGGCGCCCCAGATATAAAATTCGGATACCGTCGCTTTGAAGCCCTGCGATAGATCAAATCGATATTCGTAAGTCAAATTTCGAGCTTTAGGACTATCTTTAAACGGCTCGCGCTCGGTTCTACGACAGTTGACCAAACAATCTAAATCATCCACTAACTCGTCGGGAGCTGTCGCCATCCGATCGAATAGGCGCCAAAAGATAGGCTTGGATTCCCTACGGTGAAATTCTAGACTCCAGGCGATCTGTTCGTCGAGTCCGGCAGCAATGGGATTGGTCTCGACTCCTTCTAACGAACGCTTTAAGAGTCGATCGCGTAGATGGATGCGTTCATTGATTTCTTCGGTTTTTTCGTCTTCGACCTTAGTCGTTCGGCCCAAATATGAAAAATTAGCGAGTTTCTGCTGAGATCGGAGCCATACAACAAGTTCCTGCGTTGAATTGCAGTCGTCGATATTATAGTTCCGAATATCCGCCAGTATTGACGAGTTGTCCCAACTCCGTCCTTCAAGGCCCTGTTCGTTAAGATCTCGCCATGTTTGGTATACAACGATAGAATCGGCGCCGTTGCCAACGGCGGTGTCCCGATTGCCTCGATAGAGCAACTCCACTTTCTTAATGCTATAGCTCGTCTCGCCCAATAAAAGACCATTCTTGACGATTTTATAGAGGTCCACGAAAACTTCGTTTCTCAACAGTTCATCAACTTCCTGTTCGCAGACCCCATAGCGTCCCATAAGCCTTCGGCAGGCAGTGATTTCATAGCTAGCGTAATGATAGATATGCATCGACGGGTCATTTTTCCAGAGGCCATAGGCCCATTCAATGAAGCCTTTGAAGGCCTCTCGTTCTTCCTCAGGATTGTGAGCCCAGAAATCTTTGAATACTCTTTGACCTTCAGCATCAAAATAAGTCGAACCCCAAAGGTATTCAAGGCCGCCTTCGTCCAAAGGAAAACCTTCAATATCGAAGAAAATATCCGAAG
>JACMPP010000103.1 GCA_014377445.1 Oligoflexus sp. | reverse complement strand
CTGATGGAAGGCGAGAGGAGTATAGAGATGGGGCTGCGCTTTGATTTCTTCATCCGGCTGCTTGAGTACCCAGCAAAGGTAAGACTTTGCGTCTCCACAGGCTCCCGAGGCGGTCATGACAAGGGTTCTGAGGATATCAAAGACAACTCTTCCATTTTCCGAGCGCCGGAACTTGCAGGATACGAGAAGAATTTTTTCACTCCTCAAAAGACGCTCCGCTCGATTATTGCCCGCAGCCAGCCGATGATCTGTGAGGTAGGCCGTGATTGCCTTGCGGTGCTTTACTATGTATTTGCATCCTTGGTAAAGATGGTTTTTCTTGGGCCAAAGAAAGTGAAGTTTATTATTGGCTCTTGCTCTCGCCTCGGCGTCGATTACGCTATATGCAAGCGCGATAATTTGATCCCATACTGGCATTGCCAGCCGCTGCCTATAGTCGAGTGTCCGTGCCGGCGATCGACCGTCTTTGTCGATTTGCTTTTCTATAGCCGCCGAGAGTGCAAAAAGCTCGAGCATTCGATCGCAAAGTCCGTCGTCGTCTTGGCGATATCGAAAGAATGGTCGCCTCGCATGAGAGGCGCATCCCGCCACGCCCGCGATCCACCGGGCGATAATTGATTTGTTCGGGAAATTGGTACTGGAAAGATCTCCCTGAAAGATTTTACGCTTAGCCTTCGGTGATGCGTGCGAGAGTATTCTCGATAAAAGATCACCGACACTGCCGAAATGGGTTCGAAACAAGAAGATGATGGAGCGAGGATTCGAAGGGTCAGTCAAACCATGCAGGTGGGAAACGTTGAGTTGGGATTTATGGCCATGCCCATCTTTTCGTGAGAAAGCGCGGCCGAGCTTTTTCTCAAGCCTTGCAATTAGGCTGTCATCTGTGTGCTGCCCCTTGATAAGTCCGGCCTTCATTTCTTGTTCCATCTGGAGAACTCGAGTCTTTGTGTCGTCTCCTGAGACGACCTCGACATCGTCTGCGATTTGTTGAGTGAGTAGCAAATAGATCGGAGAAAGCTTATTCGCCGCGAGTTCTAGATAGCGGCAGATAGAAGCTCCACTATAGGCTGTGACAGAGGAAAACATTTTCCGCAGACGATCGATCGGCAGAGCCATTTGAATGGCAAGGCAAATAAGAAGCGCAATAGAATCCCAGGTCGCTTTCGAGCGATCCGGGCCGATGGCCCGGAGGTCCGCCCTTACCTTTTTTCCCGAGTGAATATGCTCGAGTGTTTCTACTCGATAATTTATTTTCTCCAGCGTAAAACGTATATTATAGCGCTCGGTCGAATCATATGTACTATGAAATCCCCGAACAAATGGAAAATGGAGATTGCGCTCTACCCTCATATCGACCTGTTTTTCCTCGACTTCAAAAGCCGAGAAATTCGTAAGGTCTTCACTTACAGATCCGATTACTTCTTCATCATTCGAGCATATTTCAAGCGGCAAAGGAGGATCGTAGGAGAGGCTGCGATCGAAGATGGAGAGTTCGTCTTCGCTTGGAAGATCGAGCTTATCACGCAGTAGCGATGCGTCAATGATTTCTGATAGATCATCCACCGTTCGCGACGCAGAAGACTTGTCCTTCAATGACTTGAGGACTCTTCGGTAATTGCGTAGCGTGGATTGCTGCTCCGCAATTGTCTTCTCAAGCTGATCAATATCGTCAGGATCAGGCGCAGGCTCAGCGTCTGAAGATTGCTGATCCTGGGAGCTGGTTTGAGTTTGGGGGATCCTTCAGTTTTTCGGATTTTGGATCGATCCCCATCTGGAGGCGGAGATATTTAATGAGGTCACTGCGGCTCTGGTCTTTGCCCATTAGAGTTTTAATATGGGAAATCAAAGCGCGGAAAGTATGGAATATTGCCTCGTCATTTATTTTCGAAGGATCATTCAACCATGCTTCGGCAAACACAAGGTCATCGTAGGAAAGCTGATGAGACTTCATTGAGATATTACCTCTTGGAAATTCTCACCAGCTTAGAAACATCGGAGGAATTGTCAATCAGTCTTTTACGATTAATTCTTCAACGCGTTTATGGACAGTGAATAGCGCGCCCTCAATCAACATAGCCAGCTCTGCCGCTGTAATTGAAGACTTCGATCGCTCCTGCCCCATATGCAGCAATGATTTCATCGTGGACTTGTGGAAACATTTTTGAGCCAACCAGAGCCCAGTAGGGTCATTATAGAGCAGCTTCAACTTTCGCTTATCCCGACTCACGAACAAGACGACATCGCCTTGCAAGGGATCAAGTCCGAGGTTATAAGCTTCTGAGAGCAAGCTCCAGTGGCCCTTGCGAAAATCAATTTTATACAGAGCGATCCATATCGTTCGGATTTTGCCGAAGAGAATCATACCGCCTGCCTTAGAAGAACGATGAGTTCACTCGTCAAGTCCTGGAGATCCAACTCGATGCGAGTCATGTCATTGATAATAATCGCCGCCGGTGAACGCGACGTCGGCTTCATTTCCGGAGCCAGAGAAAATTCTGCGAAATTTTCCCCGAGTGATTTTTTCCTCCAGGCTCTGAGTGTCAAAATCGGAATCATCGTGAGTTTGTGGATATCGCCTAAGCTCATTCCTGCTGAAAAAGCCTTCATTACAAGCTCTCTATGCGCCTTTGAGTAATGCTTTCCTTTCGACTTTTGTACCTTGAGGATCTCGCTGAGAGAGGATTCGAGTGCTCTGTTCCTGCCAACTGTCTTCTGCATTCGCTAACGCTCCTTATTTTGTATAGTTCAACTATACGAAGCGGAGCGTCACTAAGCTGCAGCCCGGGATGAAAAGCCTACGTTACATCGCCTATCTGCTCTTTGCCAAGTAGTTATAAAATTTCCCAGCCCGCCCCTATTTCCTTGCTCAGACTGAGAGGGAATAGGATTCTGACTTGCTGGCTGATATTTCCTTAGAGAACGCTTTTCACTAGGACAAAAGTCGGCCTCAACACCAAGGAGCTTTAAGCCACACGGGAGACGGGTAGGGAAATGGTAAACTGGGTGGATTCAATGTTCTCGTCCAGCTCGAGCTTCCCTCCATGGGCTTCCGTGATGCCTTTTGAAATGCTAAGCCCAAGGCCTGTGCCCGTGCCAACTTCCTTGGTCGTAAAAAAAGGCTCCCAGACTTTCGCGCGAATGGCCTGAGGTATGACCGGGCCGCTATTGCTGACTGATAGTCTTAGATACAATTTATCGGACTGAATTTTAATTTTAATCCAACGTTCCTCAACCCCGCATACGGCATCAAAGGCGTTGGATAGAAGGTTCAGTAGCACCTGTGAAATTTCCGTTTGGCGGCACTTTAGTGCGAGATCGGATGGAATATCGTCGATGATAAGATCGACGCCATTGGCTTTAAACTTCTCAAGGCACAACGATAAAGTTTCTTCCACGATGACTTTCAAAAAAACATGTTTAAATGGGTCAACTTCGCCTGTCCGTGAAAAAGTTTTAAGGCCTCTTACGATCTGAGCGATGCGTGAAATGGTCTGGGATATGGTATCCAGGGGTTCGCAAATTGAATCCAAGCATATCCTTTCACGCGTGAGAATGATTCGGATTTGTTTTGATTTTCCGTCAATTATGGCAAGTGGATTGTTAATCTCGTGGGCAATACCACCAGCCATTTCGCCAAGTGCGCTCATTTTATTCGAGGTGATCAGGCGTGCCTGCTGGGCTGCGATGGTTTTCTCACTTTGCTTTCGGTCGGTGATATCAATTCCAATCATTGTCACAGAATTCTGCTCGGATTGCTTCATGACCTTGCCTTTTATAGCGAACCACCGGACCTCCGACTTCAATTCGAGCCTGACTTCGAACGAAAATCCATGGTCCAGAGTCAATGATGATTGGACTTGATTCCAGATTGAAGTCCTGTCTTCCGGATAAATCGTGTCCACGAACTGAGAGTAGGTACTGGGCCAGTCTTCCCCTGAAAATCCCAAGAATTCTTCATTATGAATCCAAACCATCTGTCCCGTGTCTTGGACCCACTCGCAGGCCCATAGACCCCCGGCTTCGAAAGCCATTTTCAGTCTGTACTCGCTTGTTTTTAAAGCGTCGAGGGTATTTTTCAGCTCCACAACTAGCTCGGAGATCTCTGGGGGAAGCTTTGATGTTGAAAGCGCTGCACCATAGTCTGAACTTCGATGAATGACTGCTGACTTGATGGCTCGCACGATGTGGGCTGTGCGCCGACGACTCATCTGAAATCCGGAGAGCACAATGATTCCTGAGCACAATGTCACTATCCAAACGACTTTGAGTGTGGCCATAAGCGAATCGCGATAAGCCCCTCGAACGTCAAGGTGAAGAACTGTGACGGCTGACACAAGGCCTGTGCCGCTGCCTCTAATGATAGATTGGGTTAATATGATCGGCGATATGTATATGACCTCTAAGGTTTCATGATCGAAGATAAAACGCGGTTGCCGAAGTGCAATGGCCTGCTCTACAGCAGCTTTTGTTTCAGGGTCCAATGGGAAGGCCTGCAATTCTTTCCCGATCCAGCGATGAAGAGATGATGCGACAATTCGATTTGGCTGTCTGCTGATCACAAGGATGGACGTGATATCTCTTTCCGCACTTAATGAACTCACAAGGCGCTGGAGATCGTTGATGTCACGCATGGTTTCGGCTGAAAAATTGACCATGTTAACAATGATGTCTGATCTTGTTTGAATTTCTTGATTCAGCTGATTTTCAAAGACTTTTTTCGCAACATACATGCCGGGAAAAGCCAAAAAAACAGTTATGAAGACGAAAATTGTCAGATATTTGGGGGGGCTAATCATCATTTCATTTGCCAGATTTTTTCGATTGTTCCATTGCGCTTTCGATCACCATATCAGTCCATGTGCCGGAGACCTTGCTGCCCGGATCGTAATGACCTAGCTTTATCATGGTATTGGCAACTTGATCAATAAGTCCCTTAAATTTTCCTCCTGGTCCAAGGAAAGTTAGCTGCTCGTCCAAGCTCACCATCACGACTTTATCAAATGACCTTTCAAAATCCACAGAGCTCATATGCTCGCGTTCTGCCATAAACTCGATAGATTCTTCTGGATATTTTTTCGCGTAATCTACGGCTTCAAAATATCCGAGCAGAACTTTTGCATAGTCTGCTCGGCGGCGCTCAATATCATGGGCGTTTGCCGCCAAAACATCAATGATCTGGCCAGGAATTTGACTGCTGTTGAATATCACGTGGTAGTCCTGGTTTGAGAGCAGATCTAAAGAGTAAGGTGGGTAGGTGCTTGCGGCTTGAATATTTCCAGACTTCATTGCTTTATACATGTCCACCTGGTTCACCGCTTCGATTGTGACATCCTCAAGGCTCAAACCGCCTGATTCGAGCGCTTTTAACAGAAGGTAGGAACTCACCGTGGTAATCTCTGCGCCTACTTTCCTATTTTTGAGGTCTTTCGTTGTACGTATACTGGATTTTGCAACCACGACATCGGCACCATTGGAGAAATCAATGACGGCTATGACCTGAGCAGGTTTTTTGGAGTTCTGTCGCGCAAGGATTATATCGGATGGCGAAATGCCCATGATATCGATTTGTCCTCTTTCGAAGGCTCTGCGTGAATCCTCGACAGCCGTATACTCAACAAGTTTGACCTTGATTCCCCGCTTTTCAAAGAATCCTTTCTTCTCTGCAAGAAATAGATATTCAAAAGGAGGCCAAGGTGTAAGTCCAATGCGGACCAATTCCGGACTGTCACAGCGCTGGCATGCTAGCAGGAATTGGGACAGCAGAATCAACAAGCAACTTGTTGCAGCATATAAGCTTAACCTTAATGTCCCTTTTCGGTTACCCATGGCAGAGTGGTCCTTAATGAAGTTGCAGTCGTTTCCAATAGGAGTTGGTCCTAGGGTGTCTCTATCCTATGCGCTCGTCTATTATAAGGGGTATTTGAAGTTTCGCACGTAAATCGGACGTCAATTAAATGTGGTTAACGTTGGTGAGTTGCTCATAGCACTTGGCAGTTTTGAACGATGTTACCGTCGTTATGCGTAATAAAAATGAATTCACACGCATTCAGGTTTGAGGGTCCAAGTTTGGTGATGCGAAATTCACTCTTAAGAACCAGTAGATTGAAAACTGTGCCCTGGGACACAGCCTGCTAACTCAACTCACCCCAAAGAAATACCACTGACCGTCAACCCCTTCTCTGCCAAAAACTCGTCATTATAGAGCTTCGAAGCCGAGCGCTCACCCAAATCACAGGCCACTGCCACGATGCATTTTCCTGGTCCCATTTCCTTCGCCAAGCGGTAAGCCGCGGCGAGGTTCAATGCACTGCTGCTCCCGAGGAGCAAACCATCATGATCACGCACATGACGCGAGATCGTCACCAGCTCTTGGTCGGGGATTTGGTAGGCGTCATCCAAAACGGCTTCGCGGAAATTGGCGACCAATCGCATAATCCCAATTCCCTCCGTGATCGAAGAGCCTTTGGACACGAATTGCCCGGTTTTCATGTAGGAATACAGACCGGAACCGTCGGGGTCGACCAGGATGGTTTTGATCTTAGCGTTTTTTTCTTTGAGGAATTTCGAAACACCGCCAAGTGTCCCTCCTGTGCCGGCGGAAGAGACGAAGGCATCGATCTTGCCATCGGTCTGCTGCCAGATTTCGGGACCGGTTTCTTGGTAGTGGGCACGGAAGTTGGCGAGGTTTTCGAATTGCTTGGCCCACCAGTACTTGCTGGGCTCGTCTTCGGCCATGCGCCGGGCGCTGTGGTAGAAGTGGTTTTGGTTGGCGAAGGGAACGGCATCGACCAGGATGAGTTCGGCCCCATAAAGGCTTACCATCTTTTCCTTCTCTATGGTTTGGCCCTTGGGCATGACGACCGTGGCCTTGATGCCTTTGGTTTTGGCGATCAGGGCGAGGCCGATGCCGGGGGACGGTAAGGATTCGTTACACAAGGCCCCATCTTGGCTGTAAGCCTTATGGCTCAATTACTTCGTGGGATACTGTATTGCTGCCCGGTGGATGAAATGCCCCTTTGCCAGGCCAGACGAAGTGTCGGGAATATGCTTCTTCTAGGTTCGGACTTCCAGTTTTTGTAAAGCGTAGTTTAGGATTCGGACCTTTGCCGAACTGTCTGTAGTCGGTGATGGATGGCACCAGGTTTAGATCATGCGCATGGAATCGAAGTATGCGGAGCAGACGTCCGAGCTTGGTCGAATTGCAACGAATTCTCTTCTCAAGGTAAGGGATTTTGCTTCGACGCCAATTATCTACATCACTAGGTTCGATCAGACTCATGCTGACAAGAACATCAACTACTCTTGAGCAAGTGTCACCTTTGCAGAGCAATATGGGTTGTTAACATTTGAGATAAGTGATTGAAAAGTAGAGACAAACTCGTATTTTGGTTTTACTGCAAACTAAACAACGAGTCTGCCATTCCACGATTACAGCTCACGGATGAGCATTGGTCGAAACTGAGGTCGTTTATGCTGGAATCAGACATCTATGACAAATCGAATTTACGCACGACGCTCGAAGGCGTGCTCTATAAATTAGGAGTTGGATGTCCCTGGCGCGATCTGCCCACAGAATTTGGTCGATGGAATTCCGTTTTTAAACGGTTCAACGAATGGTCTGCAAAAGGCAAGCTTTTGGCCATTTTTAAGGCTATTTCTGAAGACTCCGATCATGAATGGTCATTCATTGACGGAACGATTGTGAAAGCCCATCAACACAGTGCCGGCGCTAGAAAAGGCTATGAATCAGCGATAGGGAAATCGGTCGCTGGCCATGCAACGAAAGTTCACATGGCCGTTGATGCATTTGGTTTGCCAATTCACTTTGAAATAACAGGCGGTGAGGTTCATGACTGCAAAATGGCTCCGCAGCTTGTCGCAGAACTCAAAGAGGTCGAGTTTATTATCGGCGATAAAGGATATGACAGTGAAGCTCTACGAGTTCAAATCACGGAGCAAGGTGCCGTGCCAATCATCCCTCGCAAAGTGAACTCAAAAATTGGTAACGACGATATGGAAATGTTTTGCATTGTCCAAAGAGCCTGTACGGCCACTAGCCTCTGCTATATTCAAAGGTACCGATAAAGATGCACGTTTGAGCAGGTCGCATAGTTCAGCATATCCTCTGGGCAGGCTTGTCAGTATTTTTGCTGAGAGACTAAGAAATTGCATCGATTTTTGATAGACATCCAATTTTTCATGGCTAAGTTGAGGTAAAATGTCTAAGGGCAAGGCCTCCAGGCGACGATCAGGATCACGCTAAAGGCGAAGGCTAAGGCAATGGCTAAGGCAATAGCTAAGGCAATAGCTAAGGCAATGGCTAAGGCAATGCAAAGGACATCAACTAGCGTTGAGCAAGTGTCATCTTTACAGGTTGCTAGCCCCTCCAATCAACACGCCAACTTTTTGGGGCTGTTGACGTTGGCAAAGCCAAAGGTCAACAGCCCCTAGTATTCCCGATTCTTCAAAATCTATTTTGTTGAAATCGATCTTTTGATTTTCGAAACTGCCATCCGCGATCAGATTCAGCGTGCTGGCATTATCTCCACCCAACCAGTCAGCCATGAAATGAGAATTTTCGTCGATCAGCAAAACAGCCACTTCCTGCCCGCGTAACTCCAAGGGAACGTCAACGATCCAGTCCGATGCGCCTGCAGCACGGCCGGCTTTGTCCGGGGTATCGTAGGAGGCATGGAAACTCGTTGTCACCCACTCCTGGGCCATTGCTGTTGAATAGAAAGCTTTGGTGGCCTTAAACGGAAAAGCTTTGCCACTGGCATCGGTGGCCAGGCAATGAAACGAATCTTCTTTGTAACAGAAGAGGCTCGCGCCGCTCACGGCAACCGGAGTCACGGCGGTATCAGGCAAATTCGACCATGGGATAGAGTTATGGGGAGGTGATATCGCTGGTGGTTTCTCAATGGGAGGAACACCACTCATCGGTGTGGATACCCTGGTTAGCCGACTGACGAAGCGTCCCTTCCTTCGTGAAGTTGAGATTGCAGGCGGAGCAAAGGGATGACGAAAGAAAAATCACCCTGATAAAGACTGCATGGAATCTCGGCATTTTGACCTCGCGCTAACTGCTGCCCTAGTCATCGGAACCTTTTGGTCTTTTCTCCATAGGGGTCGCAGTACACAAGTGATTTCATAGGCTTAGGAGGATGATTTACAGGCGGTAAGAATTGAGTTTTTTATACTCTAATACAAAAAGACAAGGCCTTGTGAGCCCTGTCTTTTGATTTTGTATTGAACTCTCGTTAGAACTTAAGAGCAAAGACCTGGCCACCAATCACAGATTGGGTCGGAGTTGTTGCCTAGATCAGGAGTTGTTGGGGCTTCTGGAGTTGTAGGCGCTTCTGGAGTTGTAGGCGCTTCTGGAGCTGTCGGTGTCGTTGGCTCTTCTGTTGTTTTTACGTCACCACAAGTTCCAGCTGGCAAGCCGAGGTCGATTCCTGAACCTTCTTGAACCCAGCAGATGTTTGAGTACATGAGGCCGTAGATGCCGCCTGTACCGCAAGAGCCGCCGCGTGACGTGATGCCGTAAACGCGCCATTCGCCAGATTTTAGCTGACCATAAACCGGTCCACCGCTATCGCCGTTACAAGAATCTTTGCCGCTTCCGCCGATGGCGATTTCATTTTTCGCATCGTAGGACAGGGATTTGCTGATGCTTTTTACAACTGTCGTGTCGACTTCATACTTCAATCCGATACCGTTCCCGTTGCGCAGACCGAAGCCAACGATGTGGGCTTTGGCGCCGAGAGCGAGCAATTCGGCTTTCTCTTCAGCGTCTGTCAGGACTGGAATATAAGCGCTCTCTGGGAGATCCAAAGGAGTTTTCAAAACGATATAGGAGATGTCGTTGCCTTTGTTGCCGTCATAGAGTGGCGAAGCGACGATTTTGCTGACAGCGTACTGGCCTTTGAAGTTGCCGCCGTCTTTGCCGTCACCTGTGTAGACTTGAACGCTTGAAGCACTCATGCCTTCTGCACAGTGAGCTGCTGAGATAATGACGCGAGGACTGATAGCTGTACCGCTACAGTAAACACTTCCACCTTGAGTAAGAGCGATGGTTGATTGCCATCCGCCTGCAGGAACTTTGGTTCCGCCGTAGACTTTGCTTTCGCTGTTTTGTTGGTCAGCTTGACCACAGGCGGCAGAGACGACTGCCATTAGTGCACAACTCAATACGGTTTGGCTCGTTCTTCTCATGCTCTACCCTCAATACTCTGGAATGATTAGATCTGCTTTTGACTGTCTAGCCAGTTTGGAAAATTCTTACTATTGACTGAATATAAACTCTCAGACCTCTTGCCATATGTAAAAAATGTTGAAACGACCCCTGAAAGACCGACGTAGAAAGCCTTTCGCAACAAAGGCTTTTGCGACATAAGGATGATTTTTATCCGTTTTCGGCCCCAAACTTTTTTTATTTCGCGGTTCGAGCGAAAGCTTTCACCAAAATGTAGCGGGTGGAAATGGGTAATTATGGGGGAAAGCCTGACGATGGCGCTCCGTCTTTGAGACCCTTCAAGAAAGGACTCGGTGCTGTGGCCTGAGTCGAAATCGAGCGTGGGAAACGCCGGGGTCTGGAGGCTGGTTTATAATTCAGGCCACTAATATTATTAGTAAATAATCGAATGGCATAAGGTTTATTTTAATTTGTCCTGATTTTGCCGAAAGATAGGTTCTGGAGGAGATACCTATGCCTTTTCAAAGCGAGCCGAAGATAACAATGAAGAAATCCGCAGGACTCAAAGAACTGAGTCTTTGGCAGGCACTTCTTTATCCCATCCTCTTCATGTTCGTCGGCATATGGACTTGGGCGAAAGATCGAACCTTCAATTGTCTGCTTCCGAAGCGACGTTTCTCAACGGCGGCCCTGGAGACGATTCAACTGCAGACTCGTTCGGAACCGATTCGCATCCTCGTTGTCGATGACAACAGTCTGCACTAGGAAATATCTTTGAGCTTACTGCAGAAGAATGGTTTGCTCGCCGATTTTGCCAGTTGTGGCAGCGAAGCGATTGAAGCCTGTCGCATGCGGCACTATGATTTGGTTCTAATGGATATCCAGATGCCCGACATGAGCGGAATTCAAGCCACGCAAACGATAAGACGCGAGAGCTTCACCAAACCTATTCGTATCGTCGCAGTCACGGCGCATAATACGGTCGATGAGAGAACCTGTATAGCCAGTGGTATGGATGGCTTTTTGCGAAAGCCTTTGGTCACGCACGAGCTCCAGAAGCAATTGCGCATGAGTTCTGCGCTCCGTCAAAGGCTAAGTCTCGCCAGCTAATTCCTGGGGCATCCATTCGATGCCCTATTCCAACAGCTTTTTTGATCACATCAATAGCCGACCACTTTGCGAAGTTGACGAACTTTGTTGAATTGCTCAAGTTCGTATTCCATTTGTGGAACGAGGAAGTTGAAGTAAGCGACTGTTCCGTCCTGAACACCCATGGTAAATCCAAGGTGCAGTGCCGCAGCGATGAAAGCCCCTTCCGAAATTTCCTGGCCTGAAGACCATTTAACCAGATCCCTTAGAACCTGATGGTTGCAATTGGTTCTCTGCCAACGTGAGAAACGCGAGGACTTGCCGACAGTTTGCAGATATCTGGATGCAGCGATCGCCTGATTGAGGTGTTTAGCCGAGCGAACGAAATCCCGACGTTTCATGGCAAACTCAGGTTTGCTGATATCCATGAGGCCGTCGGCGGTGAGGTGGGGTATGCGTGAGATGATCGTCTCAAAAGTCTGGCGGTTCATATCGATTCCTTTCCGTTTGGCTTTTCTCTGTCTTGGCAGCTCTCCTGCTCAACCGTTTTGAATCAGATTAGATGAGAAATCAATGAACTTTGAGGCTGCAGCCTCAAGTTTTTGGTAAAATAATGCCATGTTTCTAGGGGTATACAGAGTAGGAGACAGTGTCTGTAGCATTTGCCAAACATCCATTTTGGACGCAGACCTACGATGATTTTCAACCAAAAAAAAGCCTCCGGATATTTCCGAAGGCTCCTTTTAGCAACTGTAATAACAGTTATTTTTCAACCGACATCCATTCCACCAAATCGATTTTGGTGAGAATGTGTGACGGCTGTTTGTTCTTGTCAAGCACGATCGCCAGGCCTGACTTCAGGATAGTGCCCTGAAGAGAGCTGATTGGGGTGTTAAATTCAACGGTCGGGACCGAACGTTCCATGAGACTGCGGATAGGGGCCGATGCGTCCAGGGTCGAGCTGAGGCCTCGGATAAGGTTGTCTTCAGTGAGAAGACCGACGAGCTGCCCTTTGCTATCGAGGACCGGCAATTGCGAGATCCCTTGGGTTCTCATCAATTCGATCGCCTTCGCGGCCGACTCTTCGCTGTTGATGGTGATGAGCGCGCGCTTTGGTTTATTCGTCAGCATGACTTCGACCGTCCCCTTCATCGAATCGGGGCCGACGAACTCATTGTCGACCATCCACTTGTCGTCGATGAATCTGGTCATGTAGTTCCGAACGCCGTCAGCGAAGATCACAACACAGTTTTGACCTTTCTTGAGATGCTTCGCTTCTTTGAGAGCTGCCTGGAGAGCCGAACCGGACGAACCACCACAGAGCAGACCTTCTTCACGGATCAGACGACGGGCGAGGAGAAAGCTTTGACGATCGTTGGTTTTTACCCAGACGTCGACCAGCTTGCGATCCAAAACATCAGGGATAAAGTCATAACCAATACCTTCAACTTTGTAGCTGAACACCTCGGACCCACCGGCGAGGATGGAGCCCTCGGGGTCGGCGCCGACGATGATACAGTTTGGATTTACGGCTTTCAGTTTGCGGGCGATACCCGTGATCGTCCCACCGGTACCTGCAGCGATGATCGCCATATCAATCTTCCCGTCGAGATCATCGAGTATCTCTTGGGCGGTTGTGTCCTCGTGAACCTGAGGGTTCGAAGGGTTGCCGTACTGATTGAGAATATGGGCGTTGGGCAGTTCTTTCTGCAGGCGTTTGGCGACACTGATGTGACTTTCCGGTGCATTCCAGGCGGCTTCGGTGGGTGTGCGAATGATCTCGGCGCCCAGAGCTTCCAGAACCACCTGTTTTTCGCGGCTCATCTTCTCAGGCATCGTGATGATCACCCGGTAGCCTTTGACAGCGCCGGCGAGCGCGAGGCCGATGCCGGTGTTACCGCTCGTGGGTTCAATGAGGGTGTCGCCTGGTTTGATGCGGCCAGCCTTCTCAGCGTCAACCACCATGCGGTAAGCGATCCGGTCTTTGACGGAGCCCCCGGGATTCAAGAATTCACATTTGCCGAAGAGATTGCATTCGAGTCCGGCTGAAACACGATTGAGACGGACGAGTGGAGTGCGGCCAATGGCCTCAAGGATACTTTCGCGAAGCATAGTAGTCCCCTGCTAAGAATGTATATGTCATTGAATGTTTAGGAAAAAATAGAAGAATTTAGGCACAACAGGGGGAGGGACCCGAGGTCTTGCTGAGATCGATGGGGAGGGACTGGGACTGTGTTTGCGGCTCTCCGGATGAGGGCACTGGCAAAACCAAATTATGCATACAGGTGTGTCTCCGTTCTTAAGCCTCGATAGCTTTATCATACATCGATCTAAGATTTCCAGCTTGTTTGACTGACTATAAAGCGAAGAATTCCCAAGCAATTCGGCATGGCCGTTCAGACCATCAAAATCTTGACGCCGTGCATCCGTTGACAGGCGCGGTCGGCAAGTGAAAAAATACCCTAGAGTACTATTCTTGAGCCTGGTTTTTCCGTGACAGACCTCTAGGCAAAGTTTGCCCCGGGGCCTCGCCTCATGGATTTGATTTCCTCATTCCTGATGTGCTCCCAGGCTTCCTTGACGATGCTCTCTCACTTAGTAAACTCATAACTGGCGGCTAAACTGACATGCTTTCATCTTTTTTTAGTCCTCCATTACTCGCCATCGACATAGGGTCGTCCTCGATCAAGATCATGGAAATGACCTCGGGGAAAAATGGCAAGCTCTTGAATCTCGGTCTCGAGCTGCTGCCGCGTGGCGTGATTGAGAACGGAGTGATTCGAGATGCAGAAACGCTTATTTCCTCCTTGTCAAAGCTTATCAAAAGGCTTGGGATTAAGACGTTAAATCGTAAGGTATCCATTTCCATATCAGGCGTTTCCACCCTGGTGAGGCGTGTGGGCATAACCGTTGCGGATGATGTGGATCTCGATGAGGCGATTTTTGAGGAGGCCAAGCAGCGCTTTGCGCATAACCTCGAGGATATGTACTTCCGCTATGAGGAAATCCCCTCGTCTTTCGTCGCGGACGGGGAGAAGGCTTACATCCTGGTTGCCGCCAAGATCGATACGGTCGAGCAAAATATCGATCTTATCCACAAACTGAATATGAAGGTCGGCATCACCGACTGTGACTTCTTCTGTCTCTCGAACATGTTCGACTTTAATTATCCGATCGCGGATGCCCTGACCATGGCGATCAATATCGGAGCCTCTTCGACCCAGATCGTGTTCATGTACAATGGAGAGTTTCTCTACAGTCGGGAGATCTTCATGGGTGGCCATGACATCACGCAGAAGGTCGCCGACTTCCTAAAAGTCGATTTCGAGAATGCTGAGTCTTTGAAAATTTCCGCCTCCATGGGCGAGCAGGCGATCGCCGAGCGGATTCGCCCCGCGATTCAGGACATTAATGATCAGCTCGCGGTTGATATCAACACGACGGTCACCTACTTCATGGGCGAAGAGATGGCGGGACGCTTCGAAAAAGTGGATCACATATTCCTCTGCGGTGGTGCCTCTGGAACGCTCAACCTGGGAACGACACTCTCGTCTACGCTCCGGGCTCCTGTACAAACGATCAATCCCTTTCAAAGGATTGATGTCAAGCCATCCGGCATCGATATTGACTACATCATGACCCAGGGTGCTCTATTTGGAATCTCGGTCGGGCTCGGTCTTCGCGATATCTCAGAACTTAAATAAGGAGGGAGATTCACTATGATTAAAATAAATCTAACTCCCTTCGAGGAACTCGATAACCCGCGCTGGTGGGTGGGGGATGCAGCGATCCTTGTTCTGGTGATGTTGATCACCTTCGGAGGTGTCTACTTCTATATCGATTCCATCGAGCAGCAGATCGCGGCGAAAGAGGCTGAGAAGGCGAGCATGGTCACCGAGACGGCGAACCTTCAGGGCGAAGTTTCGAAGTTCAATGATTTGAATACCAAGATAGCGACGCTCGACAATCGTAAGAACTCTTTGAAGCGTATTACGGAATCGAAGCTGATCCGATATCTGCCTGTGATCCTAATGGAAAATATTCAAAATCTTAAGCCGGATAAAGTCTGGCTGACAGGTCTGGCTTTCGTTGATAAGAAGAAAGACCAGAATGCTCCACCTCCTCCGGCTCCCATTCCGGTGCAGACGGACAGCAGTGTACCCCCCCCACCCCCAACACCAACTCCGGTTGAAGCGGCTTCTGTGAAGAAGGACATCGAATTCCCAACCACGATCGAAATCAGCGGAAGCGCTGTCGACAATGTCGCGATCGCGGAATTCATGCTTTCGCTTAAAGCGACCCAAAACCAGAGTTTCGAGAAGAGCGATCTTCGGACCCAACTCTTTTTCAGTGATGTCGGCATAGTCTTCTCCCAGATCAGTACAGACAAATCGGTGAAGGAATCCAGCGGTCAGGAGTTTGTTAGCTTCAAGCTGATTCTGAATTTTAAAGAGAAGCCGAGCACGGTCCAAGAAGGCAAGTTCAGCCAGTTCATCGATCAATTCAACAAGACCGGTCGCGCCAGCATCAACTGAGGAGCATCCCATGGAACTCGAAGAAATAACCGACAAGTACCGGGCCTTTAAACCTCAGCTTCGCTATGGTCTTCTCGTCCTCGTCGGAATTCTACCGGCGATCAACACGTGGATGAGTAGCGGCGATGCGCTTGAACTGCGGAAGACTCAGGTCGAAACCGAGTTTCAGGTCGAGCGCCAATCCTTTGAAGATGCCAGGCAAAAAGCCGCCGAACTTCCGGCTCTTGAATCCAAGCTCGCCGAGATCGAAGGGGAGCTGACCAAGGCGAAGCAGTTCCTTCCCGATCGCATCGAGATCGATACGATTCTCGGCTTCATCGGTCAGTTGGAAAAAGAATTGGATGTCACTCTTGTGAAATTCACCCCTGGCGTTGAATCCCTCCCGCTCAATGGTCTGGAGTACAAAGAGCTCCCGGTCGATATTTCCTTGAGCGGAACCTTCGTCAACACGATGCGCTTCATGGATCGTCTGGTCCATATGCAAAATCTCACGCATATGCGCAATATTCAGTTTCTCCCTCCAGAACTCGAGGCAGACAAAAAAGAAGCGGCCGCCAATGTCGGACCTCGTAAAGTCGAAAGTCAAGTGAAGCTTATCCTATTCAAAGGTGCGTGAAGCATGAATCTGAAGCGAAAGATCATAGAGATGGGATTGCTGATGCTTGGCATGAGCGAGGCTGCGTTTGCCAAAGAAGCGGCCCCTAAACCCAAAGTTGTCGATCTCAATCAAATTGATCTCGAGCAGGTGGAAGACAATTGGGAAAATGGCACACCAAATGCCCCTGTAAACCTCGACCGGGGTCCTAAAATCAAGGATATAGTCGAGCCGACCAGCGAATATACCTACGCGTCTTTCGGAAAGCCTGACCCCTTCGCGATTCCGGACTTTGCCATGATAAAGGAACCAGAGCCGGCTGCAGAGGAGGGTCCTATGACCAGTCACGGACCAAACGGTAAGGAGATCTCCATCCAGAGTCCCCTCCAGGCCTACCCGCTCGATGCCTTGACCGTCAAAGGTGTGTGGCAGCTAGCTGAAGGTGAAATGAGAGCTGTGATCCAAACGCCGAAAAAAGAGGGCATCGTCATCAAAAATGGCGACCCCATGTCGTCGGGTAAAGTACTCCAAATCGAAAAAGACGCGATTGTCGTCCGACTCTATAAGCTTAGAAAAGATGGAGTACGCGAGTACGAGGACAAACGTTTGAGCTACGGCCTCGCTTCGAGCACCGTGAAGGGCAGTATCAAGCTGGAGCCAGGCAAGGATGTTCAATTCCCTGGTATGGAAGAGCCTGCCGATTCCTCTGGAGGCAAGGTGGACGCTGCGAAGAAAACGCCGAAAGAGGCGGGCAAGCCGGACCTGTCTGCAAAATCGCTGGCACCCGGAGTTCCGGGTCCAGGCGTGCTTGCTCCTGGAGCGGCCGTCAATCCACCGGGCTGGCCCTATAATGCTGCCGCCCCTGCTCCGCCTGCAGCGCCAGGCACATCGCGTCCCGGGTCCTCAACGAAATAATCGATACATGGCACTCAAGGCCAAGAGGTATACTTTATGAACGCTCGTTTTTTGATTCGATTGCTGACACTCACCAGCTGGATACCCCTCTCAGCCTGCGCGACTTCCGAAGCAGACGAAGGTTCGAAACCTGCTGCTGTGGGCGGCGGCAAGGTTGAAGCCGGGACTTCGAATAACGCCAACCTTGAAACGAGCGTCGAGAATTCTCTCAATGTCGACGACAAGGAAGTTGGGTTCGAAGAGAACGCCAATGACGAGTCAGGCAATAGGAATAATGCCGATCTTCTTGCCGAAGATGATGGTGGCGATTCTAACTTTGACGACGAAGACGGTCTCAACGGGGATGCCAAAGGCAATCTCGGTCCGGCTGCGGATGCCGGGGCTAATATCGACGACTTTGAAAATAATACGGCCGGTGAAAACTTTACTTCCGACAAATCGCTCGGCGGCGCAAATCAGGGGCCTAGCAGCAATGAAGCGATTGATGCCTTCAAGAACACCGCGATTGAAAGCAATGCTTTCGGGAGCGGCAACGTTTCAACTGAAAATTTAACGGGCAATACCGCGCCTGCCGCTGCTGCACCTGTCGCGCCTCCAGCGCCCGTAGCTGTGGCAGCCCCGCAACCCGTCGCTCACGATATCGAGGCGACCAACTCGGTTCTGCATTGGGTCGGTTACAAAATCAACGAAGGCCTTAAGAAGCTCGACGTTGAAATCGTCACCAAAGGCCGTCCTGAGTACGAGATCTTCGAACAGAACAATCGCATGCAGCAGAGCGAACTCATTATTCGCTTCTATCGCACGACGTTGAGAAAAAAGCTTCACTGGGATGTCAACTCCAGCGAGTTTCGTTCCCCCGTCGCCTATATCCGTATGAAGGACAAGAAGTCGGAAGGCTATGTTGATCTGGTCATTACGCATCGCGATCACATTGAGCCTCTCTTCTACGAGAAGGATGGCAACTTCGTTCTGTCTTATGCGATTCCAGAGCGTTACTTCGGTAGCCAGGCCCAGAAAATCAAGGCGCCCAAAGACAAAGCGATCAGCCTGAAGGGCGAAAGACCTCTGGCGCAAGTCAAAGCTGTCGTCTCTCGATTGCCAAGCGTTGGCTTCCCACGCTACACGGCCCAATTTAGCGAGACCCCGAAACTTCTCCCCATCCGAAACTTCATCAGTCGCGGCAAAATCATTCGCACCGGCAAGGACGGTTTGCCCGAGAGCTTCAGCAAAGACATCATTGGCAAGCGCACCGGCGAAATCCTGAGTCGCAAGACAATTCTGGGTGTGGCACAGGATGATGTTGAAAATGACTTCGAGGACGAAGCTCCAAGCAATGCGAATAACGCGGGCAATGCGAATAAGAACAATACAGCCAACAACGCGGGTAAAGGTCGCAACGCTGCCGCTGGGAATAACCTGACTGGCGGAGAATTCGACAACCCGGGCTCCAATCCCGATGCTTTCTCCGACCTGAACGACAAGCCGGAATCCAACCATAAGGCCGCCAAGGGCAAGGCGACCAAGGCTCAAAACGAAGCGCCGATGGAAGATCTTTTGTCTCCTGTCGACACCAGCCCGATCCCGGCCCCCGTTGATGCTCCTATGATGCAAACGTCTCAGGGTGAAGATGTTGAGCCTCAGGATGTGACCGGTCGCAAACAACAGTACACCGGCAAGCCGATCTTCATGGATTTCTACGACTCCCCCCTGAGTCTGGTCCTCAAAAGCTTTTCCGAGGAGACGGGCAATAACTTTGTATTCTCGGCTGAAATCGGCAGTACACCGGTAACCTTCCATTTCAAGGGTGTGCCCTGGGACGAGGCTCTCAAGGCTATCCTTGAGACCTATACCCTCGGCATGGTACGTATCGGTGATAACGTGGTGCGCGTCGACAAGATAGCCTCGTTGACCAGCTATATGCAGGCGCTCGAAGAAGCGAAGAAATTCGAAACACGCCGTGTGCCGACCAAGGTCATGGTCTTCCGTTTGAATAATGCGGTTGCCAAGGATATCAGTGCGAAGGTATTGATTCTTCTCGCCCGCGATATTTCAGTGGATGACCGCATAAAGGTTTCCGAAGACGATCGTACCAACACAGTCGTGATCGAAGCCCCTGAAAACACTCTGTCGAAGGCTCGGTCGATTATCGAACGCCTCGATCTGGAAACGCCACAGGTCGAGATCGTATCTCGTATCGTCGAAGTCCAGAAGAAAGAAGACGGCTTTACCGGTGTGGGTTGGGGCAGCGGATTGAACTTCGATCCCGGTCGTGCCCTTGGCTTCGGTACTTTGAATTTTCCGAACTCAGTTGGCTCGTCGTTCAGCGTGGATCCTGGGGTTTCGGGCGTCAATAAGATTGGCAACTCGACCTTTCGTTTGGGTAGCCTCAACCGCTTCCTGAATCTCGATCTCCTCTTAAAACTTGAGGAAACCAAAAGTACCGTTAATGTTCTGCAAACCAACCGGGTCTTGGTCCTTGATGGACAGAAGGCTTTCGTCCTTGCCGGTAGCTCTCAGTTCTTCCCCGCAGCGGCTGG
>JACMPP010000102.1 GCA_014377445.1 Oligoflexus sp. | reverse complement strand
TCCCCACCTCAGGGCATGTTCTCAACCATTACTCACCCGTGCGCCACTTTACTCATCCCGAAGGACTTTCGCGTTCGACTTGCATGTATTAGGCACGCCGCCAGCGTTCACTCTGAGCCAGGATCAAACTCTAATGTTTAATACCTGACCGAAGCTCATCCTAAGATGGCTTCGTAATTTTTTATTTTGTTCCGCTTGCTAAGAGCGGAACTTTTTTTATTCCTTCTTCACTTGATTACTCAAGCGTCAAAGGAATTGACGTTCGCACTTGGTTTTTTGCGTATTCTATTCAGTTTTCAAAGAGCGTTTGGTCGAAGGGTGTTTTTAGTTCAGAGAGATTTTTTTTTCAAGAAAAATTTTTCTTTTCTTTACTTCGTTTCTCTTTGTTCTTCGCGTCGCCCCGATGGGTAGGTTTATACGGAGCGAATCCCTTATCGTCAACCCTACTTTTGCATTTTCTCAAGATTTCTTTCCGATTCTTTCATAGCGATATCGCAAGACTATTTTGTCTTACACAAAGTAAGAATACCGGACTGGCGAGTGCGTTGGAAAAGTCGAGAATTCGGAGAGTTTTGCCTTAAGTTTCGTCAGCACTATGCCGACTTAATACCTAGCAAGTGGATACTCCGCATGGGTTTCACAGATACCGAGCACAGGTGACACGAATGATTAGTCAGAAATTCAGATCGAAAATGGGAATGCCGCGCGTCTTGATCGTAGATGATGAGGTTCAACTTGCTGAAATTTATAGAGCGGTACTGCAAAGTGCAGGCGCTAAGGTCAAAGTTGCTTACGATGCTGCGGATGCAGTCGATCTGATAGAGAGCTTCTCACCCGATGTGATCGTCTCTGACATACGCATGCCTGAAGTCAGAGGAGACGAATTGCTCGTTGCATTATCTTCTTATGATCCCAATCTGCCCGTCATTTTAGTTACGGGAATGGATCGCGCCAAAATCGCAATCCCCAAAGAGAGTCAAAACCTCTTTCATTTGCTTCATAAACCGATCGAGTACGATCAACTGATTCGTGCTGTCCAAAGCGCGTTCTCTCTCGTCGAGTCCAAGAAGCTCAACGACCTTCTTCTCCGAAGCGCTCATGAGAAGTCCGCTTCTACTCTCTCCTACGATGACTGGAAAGAGAATGAAACCAACACGCTCCTCCAAGCTTCCGTCAAACGCGCCTCCTGATTAGGGGGCCTTCACTTCCGTGCTTCCCTCTAGCGATCTCTCCTCGATTCCTATAGATTATCGCCTCGTTCTATAATCTAGCGATGCGGATGGAATTCATGTCAGATAAACAAGTAATCTATTCCATGGTCGATGTATCTAAGACACATGGTCAAAAGACCGTCCTTAAAAACATTTACCTGTCTTACTTCTATGGCGCGAAGATCGGGGTACTCGGTGCCAACGGCTCCGGTAAAAGTTCCCTGCTTAAGATCTTGGCTGGTGTCGACGAGACATTTACCGGTGAAACGCACCTCTCGGAGGGCTTTACTGTTGGTTACCTCGAGCAGGAACCGAATCTCGAAGCGGGCAAAACCGTAAAAGAGATCGTGCAAGAAGGCGCCGCGACCACCGTTGCACTTATGCAAGAGTATGAAGAAATCAATTTGAAGTTCGGCGAAGACATGACTTCCGACCAGATGGATGCGTTGATCGCACGTCAGGGCGAAGTTCAGGATCTTCTCGACCGTATGGATGCCTGGACCCTCGACGATCGCCTTAGCTTTGCCATGAGCGCCCTCGACTGTCCTCCCGAAGATGCCATCGTCGATCAGCTCTCAGGTGGTGAACGCCGTCGCGTCGCTCTCTGCCGTCTTCTCCTCCAAAAGCCGGATATCCTCCTCCTGGACGAACCCACCAACCATTTGGATGCCGAATCGGTTCGTTGGCTTGAGAAGCATTTGCAGGAATACAAAGGCACAATCATTGCCGTGACCCACGATCGTTATTTCCTGGATAACGTCGCCGGTTGGATTCTTGAACTCGATCGCGGTGCCGGTATTCCCTGGAAAGGAAACTACACATCTTGGCTCGAACAAAAAGAAAAACGTCTTGAGCAGGAAGAAAAAGGCGAAAGCAAACGCCGCAAATATCTTCAGCAGGAGCTTGAGTGGGTTCGTCAATCCCCTAAAGCTCGTCAAGCGAAGAACAAGGCTCGAATTTCGGCTTACGAAAAACTCTTTAACGAAGAGTCCCGTGGCCAGGACAAAGATCTTCAGATCTACATTCCGCCCGGTCCTCGTTTGGGCGACATCGTTATCGAAGCGGATCATGTTAAGAAAGCCTTTGGTGGCAAAGTCCTCTTCAATGACCTCAACTTTAAACTCCCTGCGGGCGGTATCGTCGGCATCATCGGACCGAACGGCGTTGGTAAAACAACTCTCTTCCGCATGATTGCCAAGATCGCTGAGCCGGATGCGGGTAGCTTCACCGTGGGTCAAACCGCAGTGGTCGGCTACATGGAGCAGTCGCGCCTCGGTCTCGATCCCGAGCAGACGATTTACCAGGCCGTTTCCCAAGGTGCGGACAACGTACTTTTGGGCAAACAAGAAGTTAACGCACGCGCTTACGTGAGCCGCTTCAACTTCAACGGTCAGGATCAGCAGAAAAAAGTCGGCGATCTCTCCGGTGGAGAGCGTAACCGTATTCAGCTCGCGCTCCTCTGTAAATCAGGCGCTAACGTACTCCTCCTCGATGAGCCTACCAACGACCTCGACATCACCACCATGCGCGCTCTGGAAGAAGCTCTCCTGAGCTTTGCCGGTTGCGCGGTCGTCATTAGCCATGATCGCTGGTTCCTCGACCGTATCTGTAGCCACATCCTCGCTTTCGAAGGCGATGGCGAAGTCTATTGGTACGAAGGCAACTTCTCGGACTTTGAAGATGATCGCAAGAAGCGCCTTGGTGCTGATGCTGATGTTCCGAAACGCGTTCGTCGCGCTCGCTTGGAACGATAATAATTGTAGAAAGAGTGAAGAATATGAGCAAGGCGCAGCTAAACGCAATAAGCCCGACCCGAACCGAAGATTATGCAGAATGGTACCAACAGGTCATCAAAGCTGCAGACATGGCCGAAAACTCGGTTGTTCGCGGATGCATGGTTATCAAGCCCTGGGGCTACGCAATCTGGGAGAATATGCAGCGGATTCTCGATGGCAAGTTCAAGGAAACCGGTCATGAGAATGCTTATTTTCCTTTGTTCATTCCTTTGAGTCTGATGGAAAAAGAAGCTCAGCACGTTGAAGGCTTTGCCAAAGAATGTGCAGTCGTCACCCACCATCGCCTCGAAGCAGGCCCCAATGGGACTCTCGTTCCAGCCGGCAAGCTCGACGAACCACTGGTCGTTCGCCCCACATCGGAAATGATCATCGGTCTTTCCTACGCGAAATGGGTTCAGTCTTATCGCGACCTGCCGATTCTCATCAATCAGTGGGCAAACGTCGTCCGCTGGGAAATGAGAACGCGTATGTTCCTTCGTACGACGGAATTCCTGTGGCAGGAAGGTCACACCGTTCACGCCACTTCTCAGGAAGCGGTCGAAGAAACTTTGCGTATGCTCGACGTTTACGAGGACTTCGCCAAGAACTATCTCGCAATGCCGGTCATCAAAGGCGAGAAGGCTCCTCACGAGCGCTTCCCGGGTGCCGATGACACTTATACGATCGAAGCGATGATGCAGGATCGTAAGGCTCTCCAAGCGGGAACCTCGCATTTCCTCGGTCAGAACTTCTCCAAAGCAATGAGCATCAAGTTCCAGGACGAGAAGGGCGATGAAGTTCATGCCTGGACTACGTCTTGGGGCGTCTCAACACGTATGGTCGGTGGCTTGATCATGACCCATTCGGATGATGACGGTTTGGTTCTACCACCCCGCGTGGCGCCGAAGCACGTTGTGATCATGCCGATCTTTAAGACCGACGAAGAAAAGACCAACGTCCTCGCGTACTGCAAGGCTTTGGAAAAAGAAATCGCCGGCTCGTACTATGCCGACGAGAAGATCCGCGTAACAATCGACTCCCGCGACCTCCGTGGTGGCGAGAAGGCCTGGCAACACATCAAGAAAGGTGTGCCGGTCCGTGTTGAAGTCGGTCCTCGCGATATGGCTTCGGACTCCGTATTCGTTGGCCTTCGGACGTCTTCGCCGAAAGACAAGAAGGGCGTGAGCCGCAGCGAGTTCGTTAAGAACCTGCCGCAGACACTCGCCGATATGCAGCAAGGTCTCTATGATAAGGCACTAGCCTTTCACAACGAGCACACTGTGAAGATCGATAGCCTGGATGAGTTGAAAAAATTCTTCACATCGAAGAGTAAAGACGAGAACAAACAGGAAGCCCACGGCGGCTTCGCGTTGGTTCACTGGGTTGAAGACGCTGAGACTGAGAAGCTTCTCAAAGAACTCAAGATCACGCATCGCTGCATCCCTCTTGAGGGCCCTGCTGAAGAAGGTACCTGCATCTTCACCGGCAAGCCGTCGAAGAAGAGATCGATTCTCGCTAAATCCTACTAGTCTTAAAGGCTCCTCATTGAGGAGCCTTTTTTCTTGCCTGCCAAACCCTTGACCACACGATTTGACTTCCAACATTAGTTTAATTCAATATGTTAAGTTACCTGGGTATGACTCTGCAAGGAAAAGCCAAGCAGGTTGCTGCCGCTATGCGACGCTCGGCTACTTGCCAGGGGATTGAGAATCGAGATGGCGTCGAGCTTTGTGCCGGTTATCTCCACAATAATGCAGCATATCTCCGCTATGATGAATACCTTGCTCGGGGCTTGCCGATTGCCAGCGGAGTCATTGGGGGAGCTTGCCGCCACGTGGTCAAAGATCGAATGGACGTTACAGGAGCCCGCTGGAGTTTACCAGGCTCGGTCTCGTGCAAAAATTTTCAGTGATTCTCAAATTATCTATCGAAACTTCGACCGAGCCTTTCGTGATTTTTTAAAAACCTCCCTAAACCTACAATTGACAGGAGCTTAGGTCAAAAGAATAAAATCTCTAACCCACGCCCCCCAAGATTGGCAACTTTTCAACTGTGAAGTAGTATAACTATCAAATTACATAGATACTTTATATTTTAGCTCCAGTTTTCAATGTCTTCTCCCGATCCAACTCCGAAGAGTCGAATTCTTGGCTCAACTGTGAGGATCTGAACTATGCGGAGATTTTTCAAAGGTCAGGAGGGCAACGTAGCCGCACCACTGTTGGTAATAATCGGCGGCATCTCCATGATGTTGGCTCAGAGCGAGTTCAGCAGCCTCAATAACCGCCTGGATCAGGTTCGCAGTGAAAGCCGAAAAAGTTTCCTGGCCCAGCAAAACTCATCGTCTCTGCAAATGGCCGCTCGACTTTTAGTCAGTGAGGCAAGCAATGCTGCCGCCCCGCTGCATTTGGATCCTTATATTTCTACGAGCCCCTGCGGCCCAGACCAAAAATTCGCCGACTCCACGCAAAGCGATTGGACGTCTAGCGCCGATGCGATTACAATCTTTAGCCCATCTCAAGATCAGCTGAAGACCAACAGCGAAAATATATTCACTCAGTTAAGTCGAGGCATAAAACCTTCGATTAGCGCAGATTCTAACAGCCACCTCAAGGTACTTGGATGGAAATGCAATGAGGTGCACCCCTTCCTTATAGAAGGCGTCTATGTAGAAGCGGAAGGCACTAGCGTCGGGACTCAAGGCCAAGCTAGCAAGGTCTCCAAAACCAACGCTTTCTTAGCAATGTCGGCACCGCCGGCTTCCGGTTGCTTATTTTATGCGAAAGATGCAGCGGGAAATTTTTTTCCAGCTGACAAAAAGCCTGTCGGCAATCCAAGTCTAAACACTCCTGAAACGAGTGCCGATGTCTATCTTGAGTGTAATAACGTGATCACCGATGCAAAAATATATAATAACGGCGTGCAAATCGCTGGCACCGGTTCCTACCCGCGCACCAGTGCCGACCGCATTGACGCCAATTACCAGGTATTGCTAGGACCAATCGCTATAGCGCCAGGGGCGAACACTCTACAGGCTTTCGCCGAGCAGGTCGATGGTACTATGGTGATCATGGAATTTGTGATGACCGTCACCACTCCGGTGAGTGTTGAGATCTGTGCCTACCAGTGCGATAGCGTCAGCCCGGTCTATACTTGCGAGACGTCTTACATGGCACATCGAAATTGGTATAATGGATTTCGCCCGGGCTTTTATGTTTGTTATCAATGCAGTAATTTCTACGGTTTCGATCCTAATAACGGCTGCCAAAACGTTGGTGTGGTTGGAGTACGTGGCGGCATGGGTTGCTTTGCCGAGGATACTCAAATCCTTTTGGAAAACGGACGGAAGGTGCCAATCAAAGATCTCCGGGCGGGTGACCGCATCTGGAATCCCATTCTTAAGAAAGCTGTGACTGTAAGCAAAATAGTCGAGGGAAATGAATCACAGGCGCTTTTTAGGGTCACTCAAGGCAGCAAGACAGTTCGGGTCACCGAGGGCCATCCCTTCTTCACTCAACTGGGCCTTTTGAGCGCCAAGGAATTGAAAGCCGGCGACTGGATTCAATCCCAAGAAGGGGGCTGGTCCAAGGTGGATTCCGTCGTCAAGGAAACTCAGGGTTACGGCAAACATGTGTGGAACCTCGAATTAGACGCTGATCCCAGTTCAGAAGCTGGGCACATGGTCGTAGCCGATGGTATAATAACGGGTGATCTCTATTTGCAAAAGCGGGTTAGCAGTCGCCATTTGCTCGAATCTCTGACGATCGATCAACCCAACGAGGAGGAACCCTAATGCCATCTCGAGGACCGCCGAAATCTGAAGAGGCAAAGTCCTCTCCTAAAAAATCGAGAAAAGCGGGGGGCGATGCCCAAGGGTCAGCAAAGAAAAAATCCATAGCAATTGTTTTAGTTGTCATCTGCGGGATCTATTATGAGTGGAACAGTCGCCGGGTCAGTCCCGTAGCCGAACAGAAGTTGCGAGCCGCCGTTATGGGGACGCCGACCATAATCGCGACCCAAAAAGAACTGCACGAGCTTAAAGCCGAGAATCAGCAAAGAATCAAAGTCCTCGTAGCTGAGCGTGCTGCTGGTTTGCAGACTTTGCCTCTCGTCATAAACAAGGGCAAAGCTCCCCTATTCAAAGTCTCGACGAAATCCTTCCAACAAGGCTGCGTCCACAGCGATCTGGATATCATAAAAACGGATCTGGACTTGCTAGCCGAGAGTCATCCCTCACTGGTGCTGAGCCTTGAAGATATCGATCCCAGCAGCGATCGTAAGCCTTGGCAAAAAACGGTATCTCTAGAACAACTACGCAACGGCTATGCTAGCGAATTTGTCTTGGAGCACGTTGAAAAGAGGACGCTGATGGGGCTTTTCCTTTGCACCACCCACAATCAACAACGCTGCAGCCAGCAATCTACCCCTTCGATGAGCAAGTTGGGCCAACAGCAGCTGAAGATCTCCTCGGGCCAAGTCGCGTCGTCGGAATATCCGAAGGCTGATAAGGTTTTCTTTTTCCACTTCTTGGTTGCCTATCCCGATCGATTTCTGCTTCACGACCCGGGCCAGACCTTGGAATCGAGTCGAGCCCGACTCGTCTCCGCTTTAGAGCAGGGTGGCGGCGAAATGATCTCACAATCGATGATTAGCGAGGTTATGCGGCGACTGCTGGCAACGGATTCATTCCCGGCCATCGTTATGTCCGATTCCCTGCAATTGCAATTGCCGCATAAGGGGGATCAATGCCCATGATATTGGATAAGAATCGATCGAAATCTCGCCAAGACGGATTTTCCCTGATCCAGGTCATCATATCCATGGGCATTATAAGCCTCGCCATCAGCCTCTATTTTCAAGCACGACAATCCTCTCAAACGAGCCGAAAGAGATTGGACAGCGAGACTGCGATCAGCGATGTCAATCAAGCTCTCACTCAGGAACTCTCAACTATCATTCGGCAAGTGAATAGCGCCACCACGGGATGTGTCGATTTTCACTCCCAACTCAACAATCGACCTTTCGCGAGTCCATCGGGAATGTCCGCCCTGAATTTTACCCAAAATCTATCGAGCTCTTATAATTTTCCCGGAACAATGACCGCTGCCCAAAGAAGTCAACTCTTAAGTAAGCTGGGTTCGTCTCCTTACAATGCTGTAGCCGGGCGTTGCACGTCTCCCCATCAGCCAATGAATGCGAACAACCCCAACGATAATGTTTTCTATCTTTGTTTGACGATCAAGCAGGACAGCAGAGCCCCTCCCGGAACCTTCTTAAATTCCCCTTTTTCCTTTGCCGAGGTCGGCTGGCATCTGCTTAATCTTCAAACCGGCGCGAACATCTCTTGCTCGGATTTTGCGGCAGGTTCTAAGTCGGTCGGGGCAAAGGTCTTCTACTCGGTTTACTGGTCTGTTCCACTTGCGGGAGACATCATACTAAAAAAGCATGTCAACAGCTTTACTTTGGGGAAATGAACGTATGACTCAACCGTCCCCTCAGTCGGGTTTTAGCCTAATCGAAGTCTTGGTCGCGTTAGCCATCACAGGATTGCTTACGGTGCTGGGCAATCGCTTTCTGGTCATAGCGGAAGAAGGAAGGGTGTCTGACAAATCACGGTTGGAGGCTGATACAAATAAGTCCCAATTGCAGCTTATGATTGAACGGGACTTGCAATACCGTCTCTCCGATACATCCTTTTCGGTGTCACCCGATCAAAAGACTTTAACGTTGACGAGGCTCCAGACCTTGGACGTGAATCACCTCGATCAAGCGGACACTAGTAGCTATGAGATTCGCTATGCCACGACTTGCAAGCCCACACCCCCATCTCTTGATAGCTACCCGGCTCTCAGTGTTCAGTTGAATGGCAGTCGCTTCCAAAATAAGGGGGATTGCTTACGCATAGCGAATTGCCCAGCAGGACAGTTGCCTGGGGTGGATCTTACCGTCATTGGCGGAGGTCGTATCCCCGCTTATCCCTCTAAAATATTTCCGCAGCCAGATGGCATTGCGCAGTCCCCTCGTAATCATGCCGTCGCCGCAGCCGCCTGTTTTATGGTTAGCGCCCAACACATAAGGGTTATGATCGATAGCGTTTATATAGTCGCCAAAGATCAGTATGCGGGGTTCAGTCAAGATAAGTTTATCTCTATACAGTCTAATGATGTTCGCCTGCTGCCGAAGTAAGCTGCTTGTCGAACTGAAACGAGGAATCCACCTTCAAAACCAACACAGAAAAGGACTCGCGGGCATTCTGACGAACAAGATTCTGGTTCAATCGTCGACGTTCCAAGGCTTTTCGCTTCCAGTTGTCTTGATCTTTCGGCGGTCTATTGGATTGCAACTTCGTGGTCAGATCCAGGAATTTTTCCATTGACCCATGAACAGCCTTTTCCGTGAGCAACGAGTGTGCTTCCATGCAACTGCAGCCTCCAATCAGCGCGGGTTAATTTGGTTTGCGCTGATTTTCTACGCGCCTGGAGGCTGTTCCTCAACTCCTATTTCACATAACTACTTGATTTTTTGAATTACGCCTTCGTCAAAAAAGAGCCGCACCCTAGTGAATTGGCAGTCCTATCAGCAAGCGTGGTGCTTCTATCTCTGATTTTCAGATGACTGTCTTGAAGGGATTTGAGGTCAAGATAATTCGTTTCTATAATAAAGCATTCCGCGATTCGACTCTCCAACTCATTGATTTCATCTTTGCTGCACTTTGCTCTCTGTGTAATGCCTTGGGCCAGAGAGCAGTCCTTCAAGGCGAGGGTGATGAATTCTGACAGCACCACTTGCTCTTTAAATAAACCGAAGGCCTTTCTCACAACTTGTGCAATATACTGTCGTTCCTGAGTGAGTGATGGGATCACAGCTTCGCCAAAAGCTAGATTTGCGGGAAAGATTGGCAACCAAAGCAACATGCTTCTTCGAGAAAATTTCATAAGGCGTCCCAATAATGTTTTTATGTTACTAGATATAAACTGACGTAAAATTAAAAAATAGCTGCATTGATTTGATAAAATTCAAGCACGTCTTACCTGAGCGTTCTGTCTCTACCGGAATTTTCTTCGCCCCTTTGCCGGTTTTTTATTTGGCAGCAGCGAAGAAACCTATTTCGCCCAAGAATCTAAATATTGATACTCATCGGAATTTTGCTCGGTAGTAAATGAGTGTAAGTGAAGGGACGGACTTTTGAATTGCTATTTCGCTGGACGATCTGCCGTTCAATATTCGCTAGATTTTCACGATATCTATTAAAAGCACTGTGCACCTTCGAGTCCGCTGCAAATTGAAAGGTGGGGTAGCCTCCGAGATGGGTGTAGTATACCTGTCCTAAAAATCCCAGGAACTCCAATTGAAGGGCTGCCAGATCCAGAGAGGGAAGCATATTCATCAAGTCTTTGTTGCTGGCATTGCCCGGAGTTGGCACTTTCTCATAGAGCGCCAGCGGATAGTTGGGAGTAAACATCATATCAGTCTGTGGGAAATTAACTGCCGCATGTTGCGCAGAGGCAGTAAACATAGTAACGGTAAGAAATGCAACAAGATCGTCTTTGGTTTCTATCGCACCGTTCTTGCCAAATGCCTTTAAATTTCCACCCGGCTGATCTTTTTGCACTTCAGTTATGATCTTTTGATTCTGCCTTTTAACCTCAATAGCATAAGGAGACTGAATTTCCTGCACCCAAAGACCCAATTCCAAATCATTTTTTACGGATTCTTCCGTTGGGTACCAGGCATCCACATAGTCAACAATCCATTGACGCATTGCATTCCAAATAAGCAGAGAGTCGTCCCGATAGGGAAGGTTTGGTAAGCCCTCTATGCTGTCCAATTTCCTTGCAAGCAAGCGACCAGGAAGGGCCATATCGTTGAGAGAGTATTGCTGAACGGCTGATAGAATAGCCCGGCGATTTGATTCCGAGCTTCCCCATAAACCTATATCCACAACTTCGCCTTCCCGGGCCAACAAAGTTACAGCGAGGCTATTAATAAACATCGTGCCATGGAAATGAGGGCGCATCAGCCGGCTCAACGGGTGATGCGTGGACAGATGGCGATAGCAGGAAACAGCGATAGGATCGACTACGAGATGAGTCTGGCTCAGGTGGGCGTAGAGCTCGTGATGATTGGCGGCTGCTGAATTCAAGATAGTCTTGGCGATCGTCCACATTTCACCATCTTTTGGAGTTACAATCTGCGGTGCTTTTATCTCATCGATCGTAATAGCGACCGGCTTTAGACTGCTTCCCCCTTTAGGAACGGCAAACAGACCCTTTGGACCGTAAACGTGCTTTTCTCTCGTTGGGTGCTGCTGACCTGCAATCGTGTTTCTCATAAACGCCAGATCAACGATGTATAAACGTTTTTCTCGAAAGGCCTCGGCTAGGGAATCATTTTGAAAACCTGGAGCATTTTTAAAGCTGAGATCATCGATGGCTTTGAATTGGCTCTGCAAGTCAGCTACACCTTCGATCACCATGGGATTTAGTCCCGCAACATAGCTATTGGCGAAGCGGTCATCGTTGGTGACGATCTCTGTGGCCAATGGTTTCGGAAGAACTGGAAAGACCAACTCGAAATCGCTGATTTGAGTGGCCCAGCCTTCTTTGCCCCGATTGATATTTCCGGTTTTGAACAGATAAAAGCGGATGATACTATCAAAATTTTTAACGACTATTAGCTTTACAGTGCCAAAGACGTCTTTGAATTCGGGTTTGTTCTGGAAGACATACTCTTTTTGCTGATCGGGATATTTGGCATTCAGCCAGGTTCCAAGGTTATTGTAAATGGATAAGGTATTTTCTCGTATTTTGCGCAGTTTAATCAATACTAGAATGGACCATTCGTTGTCAGGCGCTTGCTCGTCCGGCAAATCGCTGAGAATGGAAACACCTGGGATTTTATTATCAGAATATTTATAGATACTTCGTGTTTTGCTCAATTCAGCCAGGTTGTCGGCCAAGGTAAGGGGCATCACTGGAGCTTTTTTCAAGAGGTTGGGAATTCCGCCCAAATCGGAAAGGCTTTTTTCTTGAGATTTTTCGCCTACAGATTTACAGGCATTAACTGTAAAGGTGAGAAATAGAAACTTCATCAATCGAAACATAGCATCTCCAATAATTGGGCCACATCTTAAGAGTGCGAGGGACTCATCAACCAAAAAGCCTCATCCGCCCTCACCAAGCTAAATTTAAATTCCTGCCCATCATCGCCAAAAATCTAACTATTTACAGATCTTCTAGGGACTTCAACCCACCGGCCATAAAAACATAAGTACTTTTTGAAAAATAATGGGTAGACCTCATTATCACCTAAATTGTGTGGAAAATTTTGCCGACCAAAAAACCCACAAGGTTTCGGCGGCTCGCGCATGAGATGTTTTACGGTGGAGGCATTTCATCTTAGGCTGTAGAGAGAAATTTCAGGTCCCCATACTCTGAACATCAATTGCAGCATGTTTATCCTGCTGCTGATAAAAGGCCAGAGGAGTATAATCTTGGGGACGCTGCTTTATATCTTCTTCCGACTGCTGGAGAACCCAGCAAAGGTAGGCTTTTGGATTGCCGCACGCTGCCTGCGCGGTCATCACGATAGTTCTCAGGACATCAAATACAGTCCGACCAACCTCAGACTTCCTAAAGTTCTCCTGACCGTCGATGAGAAAACGTAGAGTGGGGGATCCATGTCTGACTACCATCCTCTCAGCTGCCGCCATGAATTTGACGGGGGTCGGGCTTGGTATACAGGGATGGGGCACACCGACGAGAGTTATGCAGATCCCATTTATATTAGGCGAGGCCAATTCCATTCTCACCTTGGATCACTTAGTGTAGGTGCATGTTAAAGTTCCAACCCCTGACGCGGAAACGGCTGCATGACTGTCGCTTGTTAAATAAAAGTCACCGTTGGGCGCGACGACTCCACACAAAAATCCGGAATATGCTTGTCCAGAACCACTAAAATTAGCAGTATCGGAACCCTTACACTTGATCTGAACCTTATTGTTATTTTCCTAAGCATGAAAAACTCGGCCAATGCCGCCAAAAATAAAATCACCGGAAATATCCGAACCCACCATACTGCACAATGCAGTACCGTGATTAATTACGGCTGTTGGATCTCCTAAAGAGCCAACGGCACCGCAGATGATATCATCGAGGACCAAGTCATCGCATCATTCGGTCGATCAACTTTTGATGAACTTGCTTGAGATTGTTCTCATCCAGATGCAAAAAGACTTTGTGACTTTGTTCGTCAGTGCCTTCGATCACCTTGAAGGAAAATTTAGGCTTACCATGTCTTTTGTAATTCGACAGTTCCACAGCGACGACCTTCGTTTCGACACTCATGTCGGGATCGAGCACGATTGCGATAGGAACCACGGCGTGCGTTGGGGCTCCGGCGAAGAAAGCGCCACCCAGTCGATTGTAAAAATTATGAAGTGGTGCCAGCTCATAGGCCAGGAAATCAGTTTGGACTGTTCCGAAAGACTTCAAGTCTGCATAGTCCCCACGGGTCAGAGGAACGTCATCAGCGACTTCATTTGGATAAATTGGGAAATTTCCGCCATGGTCCATCACATAGCGAAGGGAAGGGACATCTAAATCGACATTGATATCGGCGTTAAGGCCAGCTCTGGACCATTTGTAGATGTTGGATGAGTAGCCAAGGGCACCTCTGAAATCACCAGTAGCCACATGCAAAGTCTTCCAATACTTGGGAAGATTGGGCTCAAGCATGAGAGCTGTAGCTATATTGGTCAAAGGGCCGGTCGCAACGATCTCGACCTGTCCGGGGTTTTGCATCACGGTATCGATGATAAAGCGGGCGGCTTCCGTTTCACGGCCCAGGTCGCTTGAACTTTTAGCGCCGGAAAAAACGGGAATATCACTCCGTCCAATAGCCTTCAGCACTTTCTTGGCTGCTCCAACGCAGACGTCCATTGGAGCGACGCCCATCATAACGGTGACCCCTAAGACTTCAGCGGACGGATCATTTACGGCATAAATCAGTTCGAGGCCGCCGTCAGGATCGGTGAACCGAAACCAAGGAGCAAGATAGGAACCGGACTTGAATACCCCATCTCGATCCATGCCTATGTCGTCGTCAATGATCAGCAGGCGCTTCTCAGCCGAATAGCCTGCAAGCGATGAGAACAAAAGTGCTCCAATAAACAACTTTGAGCAGAGATTTTTAAGCATTAAAAGACTCCATGTAGGTTTACGAAGTGTTGAAAGCCGACTCTATGGCAAGTGGTTTCCATTCCATTGCATTAGAATTGCTTTCCGAACAGACCTAGGAAGCGAATCGATCCTCTTTGGATGAAGACGTTCCTAATATCCGGCCATCTAGCAGGTTTTAGCAGGATGAGATAGTTTTTTTTGACGGCGCTTGAGGGAACCCCATGCTGACGCTTAGAGGAGGACAAATTACTAAATCACAAAGCTCCGACCATCAAGAGGATGCTGCGCTTCAAAATATATTATTTAAGCGCTCATCTGATCAAGGCTCAGAGACCGCAGCGCGGCGAGGGGTCAGAGCTCGTGCCTGAGGGAAGGTAGCCCGCGTACAAGCCCCACCGTCCAGAACCTCCACCGTTGTAGGAGGCGCCACCCCTGACCGAGCCGCGCAAGGAAGAAGAATACCAATAAAAATTACCATTATGAGATATGACCGATAGACTTGAATAGCTGGGGTAAGCCCTTAAAAGCTCCATTCTAAAAGCCGAAATATTAGTTTGGGTGCTCGGCAGTGTAGCATCGTACCAAAGTCCATCCCTGCCATTATCATGGCCAATAGCCGTGGTGATTTGTCCGGTAGTCCATTCCCAAAGGTTACCCACCATCTCCGCCGCTCCATAACGTGAGCGACAGTTGGCGGTTTGTGAAGCATTGCTCGTATAAATCGAGGATGGATCGTTATCGGTATGACATCGGACAGTCGTCGTGTCGGCACCTGTATTGTTATATTCGATGGTCGCAACAGAAATGCCTATATTTCCAATATAGATACCTGGATCGATTCAAGAAAAATTCTAAGACATTTTTTTCGATATATATCCTGCGAATGATGTCGTAGATAGCGGCCGCGTACTAAACCTAAAGGAGAACAGAATGATGTTTTTTCTGAAGATGATCGCAGTCTCAAGTCTCATGCTTTCCTCGCTAGCCATGGCCGAAACCCTCCCCGTAAAATTCACTGTAGTCGAATCCAATCTTAGCAAAATCGAGTGGCAAGCCGGTTGGAGTCAGATCGATGTCTTTGCCGTCGCTAAAGATGGTAGTGTCGTACGGCCCTCTCAAGAGGGCGTCTTTGAATTCCCAGCAGCAGGTACCTACAGCATCCAAGGTCAGGGCGCTTATGTTTGCGGAATGAACAACACAAAGATCAAGATTACTGAAAACATCGTTGAAATTCGTCTGTTCGGATGTTGTGAATAAGCTTTAGCGACTTCGCCGATACTCATTTTTTTGAAGTCGGCTTGCTGAAAAACTTAGAAACCCGATGCCATCGCGAGAGCAAGGCCTCGGGTTTCATTGCTTTTAGGAGGACGACGCGTGCCCAGAAGTTTTCAGTACCAACGCAGTCAATGGAATCAAAAAAATAAACTGCTAACTATAAGTCTGAGCGATCACCCGAACCCAAGCCTTCATAAGAAAATCCGCATGAAGAGAATATTGAAAAAAAGACTGGTGAACGCTCAATCCCAACGTCATTCGTCCGTTCCAAGTGAGTGACGTGCCTTTAATAGGTGCCGTAGGATCAGTCGGAGCGAGACATCCTTTGAATGCAACATTCTCATCGCCTCTAACCGATCCGATATTGCTCAAAATCGCAAACCACTGCCCTTTCCGGGCCATCTTTGCCTCGTCTTGTCTTATCACAGCTTCATAGATTCGGTTGGGGAGGCATCCAAGTAGCATCAACATACGATAGGCCCCCCAGTGTCTGCCCATAATCAACTGATTTTTGACTTCCCCGTGAATATCTTCGAGAGAACTTTTGTGATCAAGAGATAGGAAAAGGGGCACCGACTTATTCCCTGTCGTTTCTGGTGAACTGAGCGCAGCCCTTATACTCACGGGAATACTCCAGTTGCAAACTTGGTCGATCATCCCCGACTGCTCACCTATAGCCTTATGCAACGTCCATGTTAGGAACGCTGTCGGGGAAACGTTTCTGGCTTTGCAAAAAGCCAGGAGAGCGTTCGTTTCATCAAGAGAGAAACTATGATAACTCGATGAATTCGGTAGTCCCTTAAGGGATTTGATGCGCTTCAAGCTAGGCGTAGCGGCTTGCCCCATGGTTTTAAGATAGTCGGTCATGAGCAAGAGCTGCCGGGGGAGAGGCGGAACGGACTCGGCTCTTTGCTGGGGAAGCTCGATTTCTGTTTCGCCCCGAATTTTCTGTATTTCAAGAAGTGCACCCTGACCATCGCAAGTCGCGTGATTAAAAAAATGATTTTCGCTAAGACCCTCCTGGTCGACTGTCATAACTTCGATGCGTGTCGATTCTCCCATAGTTTTACCAAAGCAGGTGAAATATCGGCCAATTCGATCGAGATTACGTGGCATAGAGGTCTACTTTCTGAAGGCTTACGAGACTTGCAATCGACAAAGCATAAGCCTCGGCTGACGCGTTGAATGAGCTCTTCTTTAAGTGACTTCAGACGAACTGTCAAACTATCAAGGCCTCTATAAGCAACGATTTCATCAGAATGATTAGCAATCTAAGGACCTGACTCTAAAGCTTGGTTTCGAATGAGGAATAGACGTGCAAAAAGCCTCTGACGGATATAGGAATAGCCGGTAAAAGAAGTTCTTTAGGACAGTCTATGCCACGCATTCAATTTATCTTGATAACCATATTTCTCGACTCACTCGGAATTGGACTGCTTGTCCCTGTTATTCCAGATATTTTGCGTCGCTTTACATCGGATGCAGCTGAAGTTTCTCTATACTATGGTTTTTTCTTGAGTTCTTACGCCGCAATTCAGTTTTTCGCCTCGCCTATTTTAGGATCACTCTCCGATCGCTTTGGTAGACGGCCTGTTCTACTCATGTCGCTCCTTGGGGCCGGCATCGATTATATCTTGATGGCACTGGCTCCGACTTTATCGGTGCTTTTTGTAGGACGCGCGATCTCAGGGTTAACCGGCGCTAGCATGACAGTCGCATCATCCTACATGGCCGATATCAGCGACGACTCCAATCGATCAAAGAACTTTGGCTTGATCGGTGCCGCCTGGGGCTCGGGGTTTATCATCGGACCGGCCCTTGGCGGTATTTTTCAAACCTTGGGACACAACGGGCCCTTCATTGCGGCCGCTGTTATGAACTTACTCAATTTCGGCTTTGGATATTTCATACTACCTGAGTCCCTTGCCGCTATATACAGACGCCCGCTCTCCCTTCGCTCAATGAATCCTTTTGCCTCACTCATGAAAGTCTTAAAACCATCGTCGCTATCCATCTTTATTTGGATCTATTTCCTCGTATATTTCGCGAGTCAAGTCCACGCGGTTAACTGGACTCTTTACACGCAACTCAAATTTGGTTGGACGGCTTGGCAAGTTGGACTGTCTCTCGCTTTTTATGGTGTCAGTAGTGCCGCGTCGATGACACTGATACCCCGCTATCTTCTGCCTTACATCGGAGAGTACCAACTTTTTTTAGTTGGCATGATCATCTCATCTCTTTCATTTGTCTTGTTTGGTTTCATCCCGCAGGCTTGGATGATCTACCCACTCATCGCGGTTTTCGCATTATCGGCCATGACGATCCCCACTCTGCAGTCCATTATTAGCAAAGATACTTTGCCGAGCGAGCAAGGCGAACTTCAAGGTAGCCTCGTTTCGCTCGGAAGTATTTGCGCCGTGATCGCGCCTTTCGTTTTCACTCAAATTTTCATGACCTTCACAGAATCACGAAGTGGCTATTATTTTCCGGGTGCGGCCTATGTCGCTGCAGGCGGGATTACCTTTCTAGCTCTTCTTTTTGCTGTCCCTCACGTACGCCGAAGAATTCGTGACTAAACGCAAAGAAAAAGACAGCCTATTGGAAAGGGCTGCCTCTGCTTGAGTTTAATGGCTCGGATGTTTCAAATCATCCCAAGCTTATCTTTCTTAATTTTTTTGAGCTGAGACATAATTACTTTGTAATAAGCTTCTGGCGCCATGAGCTTAAATCGGAAAATCACTTCCGACTCAAGGTTGCAATTGATGATGAACTTGCCCTTTTTCAAACCCTTCAAGAATATCGCAGCCACTTCCTCCGGATCCAGAGCCTTCATGCCTTCAGACAAAAGCAGCGTTTCTTTCGGCTTCGTAACATTTTCTAGCTGGTATCCGGGCGTGAGCGTATCAGGCGGACACAACACTGAAACTTGAATCTTATCAAAGGCGAATTCTTGGCGGAGAGTTTCCGCCAGACCTAAAACTGCGTATTTCGAAGGTCCGTAGGAGCTGTAACCAAAGCAGCCCATGTAACCTAGGACTGACGAGGTCACAGCGATGAAGCTGCCCGCTTTGAGGTGGGGCTTGCAAAACTTCAGAAGATAAACGGCACCGAGGTAATTCGTTTGAATTTGCTTTTCAAATTCAACAATCGGCGTTTGATCGAAGTACTGGGGGTGCGAGTAGCCAGCGTTACTGATACATGCATCGATACTCCCAAAGCTCTGCACAATGGCTTCAACCGTTATCCTTACGCGTTCCGAATCCGTAATATCGCAGGGAAATATCTCTACCTTGCAACTTGGAATTTCTTCCAAAATTTGTAGACGCGTATCAGCCAAAGCATCAACGCCGCGTGCCACTAGGGCGAGATTAGCGCCTTCTCGTGCCAAAGCTCGACTTATCTCGCGTCCAATTCCTTTGGAAGCGCCCGTGACAATAATCGTTTTCTTTTCAAACATCGGCGTTCACTTTCGAATGTATCCGTTAGATCTTATAAGCAAGTTTCATGATCTGCTTCTTAACGAGAGCCTTCGTGCCGGCAATAGCGTAATTTTTTACGCCAATACCCTTCGTCCAGGTATAGGCTTTTCTAGGCTTTCCTTGGGCATGAAGTCTCGCCCCATGAGCGGCATCCATATCTCGATTTGCACGAACCTTATCGAGACCATAGCGCTTCGTCAAATCACCGAAGATATTGATGACCTGATCGATCTGAGCATCCGTATGTGTGGTCATGAAGCTCGTTCTGATAATCGACTGACCATAGGGAACACCAGGAAAAATCACCGGAGTGGCAAAGACACCCAGGGAAAAGAGTTCCTGAGCGATGCGACAGGAAAGGCCTTCTTCACCGATCAGGATGGGAATGATCGGAGTTTGGGAGTTCAAAGTATTGAGCCCCATGCTCTTGAATGCTGCCCTCACCTTACGAGCTGTCATCTGCAAACGTTCGATACGCTCAGGCTCGCGCTTCATAATGCGTAGCGCTTGCAAGGCAGCTGCGGTTTGACCCGCTGGCAGACCTGCTGTAAAGAGGAGAGAGCGGGCTTTATGTTTGATGTAGGCTATCAGTTCGGCATCACCTGCTATAAAGCCTCCTAGCGATGCGAGGGACTTACTGAAGGTACCCACGATCAAATCCACGTCGTCATCCATTTTGAAATGTGACGCTGTTCCACGTCCGCCTTTGCCGATGACGCCAAGGCCATGCGCATCATCAATCATGATCGGAACTCGCTTCAGTCCCGGTCGCTGGGCTGCCTTTACCATCGCCGGTAGATCGACGATGTCACCTCCCATGCTGAATACACCGTCTGAAATGATAATAGACTTATCGCTTGAGGCAAGCTCGCCAACCTTCTGCTGCAGATGATTCATGTTGTTATGATCGTAGCGGATCACGTTCGCTTTGGAGAGGCTGCATCCACTTATGATACTGGCGTGATTCTCAGAATCACTGAATATATTATCTTTCGGCCCAGCGATCGATTCAATGGCAGCCTGGTTCGCGAGAAACCCTGTACTAAGGACAATCGCAGCCTGCTTGCCGACAAATGCAGCGAGTTCACCCTCGAGCTCCTCATGAATCTCAAGGTTGCCGTTCAGGAAGCGGGATCCGGTACAACTCGTCCCAAACTTGCGCGTGGCTTCGACTGAAGCCTCGATCACTCGGGGATCACTAGCTAACCCTAGGTAGTTGTTCGATGCGGTCATGATGATACTTTTGCCTTCGTATACCACGTTGGAGCCATCGAAGCCCTGACACTTACGATAGAAGCCATAAATTCCAGCTTTTTTAGCGAAATCAACGTCGGAAAGATCGTAACATTTCTCAAAGATATCCATTTTATTTCTCTTGGCTTCAAGTTTTAGGAATCGAGAATTGATGATGCTGTCAGGGATCGATTCCCTGACGTTCTCAGGGAGCAATCTTGTTTGATCATCCTGTGAAAGGACAGTTTCCAAGCTTTGCTCGGCCTTTTGCATCGGCTTTCTTGGCTCTTCCGATCGAGAGCGAATCTTTAAGCGCCCCAGAGAATATCTTCAGCTGATAAAGAAGAGTCGCCATGGAATCTTTGCCATCGTTATCGCGACCGCTGTAAAGGTGGTTTTCCGAAGGCCGAATGCGCTCCGCCAGAAACTCGCTTAAGATACTGGCAAGCATTTCGCCCATCATCTCGGTGGCCAGTTGTTTACCAAGACACATGCGTTGCCCAGTACCGAAAGGCATCGTGCGATAAGGGTTCTTAGCCCCCTTGACCCAGCGATCAGGATTGAAATCTTGTTCTTGCTTGAATTCGTCGAGCATAATGTAGACTTGAGTGCCTGCTGAGAGCTCTTGATCCGCTACCTTGAGATCACGGGTCAACTCACGCTCTAAGACCGGAAAGGGATGATTGAGACGGATAGATTCCATACAGATATTCTGCATGTATTCCACATCACGATCTCGAGCTGCATTCAAAGCTTTTGCGCGAAGCTTCGGATCTTGGTCCAGATACTTGAATACCGCCGACATGATATCGCTAAAGTTGATTTGCGGTGATATAATCAAAGGCTGAGCAAAGAGTGAGAGATAGAGATTGCGTTGATGAGCGTTGGCTTTCAGGTCGTCAGCGAAAACCGAGCTTTCAAGAAGCTCTCCCAACAGGGACCAGAAGTCCGATTTCGCTTTGGCACTAGCCTTGCCTTTGATGGCGATTTCTTTGCGCCATTCTAAAGAAGCCTGATAAAAGATATCGTCTTCAGCGCGAGTCATGGGCCGCGAAAATATGATCTCAAAGAGGATGTTTGCGGTCAAACGGGAGATTTGCTCCGCATCGAGGACAAAGCCCTGGTCGTTACGGGCGATTTCAGCCATACAGCTCACATGTTTGCGCGTGAGAGGCGCAATCTTCGTTTGCCAATCGAGGCGGGCGTAGAGCTTGGAAAACTCCTTGGAAAGCCACTCCCACTTATCACCATCGACAGATTCGATCGAAAACACGGGCGCCCATGCTGGGCAGGCGAGCATGAGCTCTATTCCTTGGCCTTTGCTGTTAGACGATGCCAAGACTCGTGCACAGGCCTCGGGATTGGAGTTCAGCGTAACGACCTTGCGGCCTTGGAGTTGTCCACAAAGGCGCATAAACTGTGAGCGCAAACTAAATCCATCTTGAGCATAGCGGAGGGAAAACATGAGATCTCCAAAGCCAGTGAATCTTAGCTTTCAATTAGAACTACAAGGCTGCATCTAGAGAAATAGATGAAGGCTGTCAACATGAGAAATCTCGCCAAATACTGCAGGATTAAGTCCGCTGCGATAAGAAAGTTAAACACGATGAACAATCATTCATTTCAGGCAGGGCACAAGGGATGGGGATTGAATTGCATACACTTTGTTTTTAGCAGTGATATTAGGATGAAGGACAAATTCGGGACTTTTCATCAAATAAATAAGCATTAGTAAACATGATGCTTAATCATCGACAACACTGCTGATCAAAGGATCATAAATATTTTGATAAATTTCACAAAAATTATTTGGAGGTGGTCAGTCTCTATGTCAAAAGCAAAAATTGCAAATTCTTCCCAATCTCACGAGATAAGTTCGCAGACGATAACCCCCGTTGACATAATAAATAGGAAGGCCTGTGGATCCTAATATCACTACGATGCGACCTTCATCGACCCTCGTAGTCCCTACGGCATCAAGATAGGGCTGGGCTATCATAAAGTCCGAACGCCCATCTCCATCGACATCTCCGGCCCCGCTGACAGCCAGTCCAAAGTTTGAAGTTACTTAAGGTCGTCGACTGCCCGTCGGGATTGGCCACGGAAATGTTTTTCGCACCGTATGTGTTCCCTGCTGTCGTGCATTGAAGAGCTGTGGACGAAAGCAGAGTCAGCGTCGAGCATGCGACACCACCAATCGTCGCCCTAGCACCTGGGATAAAACCTGAACCGATAATCTGTACCGACGTTCTGCCCGATATAGGGCCAAAATTTGGCACTGCGTAGGATAGGGTCGATGTAAGGCCCGCACTGTATGTGAAGCCATTGTTCAAAATTCCGCTTCGATTATCGGGATTGGTGACAACGACATCGCTCAACCCAGCGACATGTGTGGACAGAGTGCAATAGACGGATGTTGCCGCTACAAAAATCACATTGCTACAGTCGGCCCCTCCAACCTTCACATTGAGACCAGTTAAGAAATCGCTTCCACTGATATTGACCACAGTTCCACCAACGATCGACCCGTAAGATGGGCTAACGGAGCTAATCAAAGGATTGCCTCCCCCGCTGCAGGCAAAGCCTGAGTTCAAACTCGCCGTTTGGCTATCGCCATTGATCACGGCAAACGGCTCGTGGTTGCCGTTATTTGATGACCGTCTCCAAGCGCGCCTCGTTGGTCTTAGGCGCTCTGATCACAAGACCGTGAAGAAGCCTCAGCCTCTTTCTTTGCTGTCCAGCGCCTAAGAATCCAGTTCTGATAATACTGATAGACCCATCCCACGAGGGGCAAGATTCTATTGAGAAGCAGCGTGAGTCGAAAGATCTTCGAAGGGAAAATATTCGGCTGATCAGCCTGAATGGCTCGCAGCACATAGTGAGCCACATATTCAGGAGTCTGAGAGGGAAACGGCAGCGGCGCATCCGACTTGCCTTGACGAAAAAAACTGGTCCGGGTGGCAATGGGATTCAGAAGGGTGAGTGCGCAAGGGTCTTTCAACTCCCATCGAAAAGCATCGGCAAAACTCACCAGCGAAGCTTTGGTTGCTCCGTAGATCGCATAGCCTGGAATGGCCAGATAGCCCATAGCCGAAGCTGTTACGACGACACGAAATGGTTTTCCTGCTGCCAATTCCCGAACTTTCTGAAAACTGTAGATGGGCGTTAGCACATTAGTGCTGTAGATCTTTTCCAAGCGCTTCCAATCGGCTCCTACTGGCAATTGCTCATAGTAGGCAAATCCGGCATTCGCTATATAAAGATCCACACCACCCATCACATCGATTGCATGACGAATAATAAGATCCGTGCCTTCCTGGGTGCTCAGATCACAGCACAAGGGATACACCCTGCCCACTTGAGCAGGGATTGTTTCGGCTTTCAGATCAGCCGCAACAATTCTTGTTTCAGGTATTTCACTCAGCAGCTCGAGCAAGGCTTTGCCAATGCCTGAAGCGGCTCCTGTGATAACGATTCGCTTACCACTGATCTGCATGCACTAGACTCCAGGAAGAATGGTGGCTTGATTGAACTTCATGCGGAACGGATCGATATGAAGACCGAGCAAAGGTTTTTGGCCGGCGATATTTGGGAAGTTAGTCCCATCGGTGGTGACGTCCAAAAGTTTCGCGCGGTGGGCCCAGCCTTTTGCCGATAGTTTTGTCAGGAATAATTTTTTATCCAGGCTCTGCATCAAAGGAAGGGGTAGCAAGGAGCTATGGATAGGCAAAGCCAAAGTCCCGAGTTTAATGCGCACCTCAAAAAAAACTTCGCCCTGACGTGACACCTTCCAGGTTTCGCTGCCATCGGCATTTTTCAAGACAGAAAAATCAGCAAGATCCTTGGGAATGCCCCAATTGATGCGGCCGTTGACAACGCTGTCTTGAGAAGAAACATAAATACGGCTTATGGAATGCCTTTTGTACCCCTGGCGGTTCCATCGCCCAGGAATAAAAAGCAACTCATGGTAGGGACCACAGTCACTTTGCTCATAGTTCACCAGCATCACCGCACCCAACCCGCCTATAAATCCGATTTTATCCTCAGCCGAGAGATTGGCTTTTTCATTCAGAAAGGTTTTATCAAATTTATAGAGAAACACCAGCCCGCGCCCTTTTAGATGCCATGGCGCGGGGAACAAATTACTCATGTCTTCTCCTAATTTTTACAAGTCCTTATCTTTGTTAGCAGTCTTTAAGGTATTCCGCCAAATATTCAGTATTCGTTCTCGGCAAAGCCTTCTCCCTGGACAAGGCCCAACCCCTGGGGCATTCGGTTAAATGGTGGCCGTCGCCGACCACCACTCACCTAAGAACCATCTTTTTGCCACACACGGCTCAAGTCTTTCTAGGGCCACATTCCTGTGACTCGGTTACCCCTGTGTTTCGAGAACCTTTTGCCTTTCCCGCTTTCTCGCTCTGGTGATCCACGTAAGAGAAAGTCTTTTTTGAAACAACGCTTCTGTAGTAATTTGCCCAACCCATGATTTTTGGGTTGAGGATTCTGATGAGATTTTCTGTCTTGGCTGTTTTGTTGGCTGCTACACAATCTCTGAAATTATCCAGAAAGAATTTAGTGACTATTCAGCACTTGGCAATGCAATTTCTCCGCACATTGGACGAAAAGTAAAGTTCACGATAACATTTCATAAATCTATAGCCTTCAGCATTGCGTTCTTATTTCAAAGCAGATACCTTCATGTTATCAAAGCAAAAATTCAAGTTCACCACGTAAGGAGCATCCCCGGTGCCACCACGAGACAAGAACGATACCTTAAGTCCCTTGCAATTGGATCGTCGACAGATACTTGCGCTTGGATCTGCGCTAGCATTTACAGGCACAGCCTGCGGTTCGATGAAATCTTCTCAATCGTCAGCCCAATCGCTTCTAGCCAGTGGCAGGAATCGGAATCTGTTCGAGGGCATTGATACCGTAGTGGCGCTCGTCATGGAAAATCGATCTTTCGATCACTACTTCGGGGCTATCAATCAGGACCCTTTATATCCGGCGGCGGGCTCTGTCGATGGGTTTTCCGGAGATGAATTCAATGTGGATCGCAATGGAGTGCGGGTGAGTCCATACAGACTCAGTAGTGGTGTTCAGGCTGATCCTCCGCACAGTTGGAAGGCTTGTCATGCGCAATGGAACGGGGGCAGGAACGATGGGTTTGCCAGCGTTTACCCCGGGCCGCGCAGTCATGAGGTTATGGGGTATTTTGATCGTGAGACTTTGCCATTTAGCTATTGGCTCGCGGACAACTACACGCTCTGCGATCGGTGGTTTGGTGGAGTCCTTGGACCCACATGGCCGAATCGCTCCATCATCCATGCGACCGATGCACGTGGGTTGAAAAACAATGTTCCTTATATCGGCAGAGCACCCAAGACGATTTGGGAAGCATTGCCAAACGTCGGCAAGATTGGAAGGAACTACCACGCGGGACGAGTGGCCACCTACACAGGCATGTATTTGGGCAAAGTTCTTTCCGGTGTGAATCCCACCGCGCCCATAGGCGATTTCTTTCGTGATGCGGAAAAAGGCACCCTTCCGGCATTTTCATTGATCGACCCCGATTTCCAAGTCAACGATGATCATCCGAGTCATGACGTTCGCATGGGTCAGGCCCTTATCGCTAGTATCTACCAAGCGCTCGCTAAGAGTCCACAGTGGTCGCGTAGTCTTTTTATCATCACATACGACGAGCACGGCGGATTTTTTGATCACGTGTCGCCGCCTACCTGTGCGGATGCGGATCCGGAGTTTCGCCAATTAGGGTTTCGGGTGCCGTCCTTAGTGATTGGACCAACTGTTCGACGAGGTGCAGTTTGTAAGCAAACTCTCGAACACTCCTCAATCGCTGCGACTTTAAAGACTTGCTTCGGAATGGCTTCACTTTCGCCCCGAATGAGTGCTGCCAATGACCTCTCGTCCTGTATCGATCCTTCACGTGTAGGCCTTCCACAAGCAGCTGCTGGCGATGCTCCCGTGCTTGAGTTGAAGCGCTCCAAGCTGAGCTCGCTGTTGAGCAATGGCGGGATTGAAGGTCAGCCTGAGCTGGCACGTATGGTTTCAGAGGGATCTATTCCCTCTCATGCCATCGATTCCCGATCAAGCCGAGAGCGGACTCAGGCCTGGCTAACGAAAGCTGAGAGCCTTGGTGCAATCTCGATATTGGAAGATCAATAAAGGACTTTAGGTTCCTTTTTGTGGGTCATAGCCTATACAATAACGCTTTGACCAACGGGGGGCAGTTTATGTACCGACTCATAGCTTTCTTTCTTCTTCTCAGTGCCTGTCGCACGACCGATAGCGAACTTAAGGCGAATAGGCCTGACATTTGCGCGAATGCCAGTCTTTTGGAGCGCATAACTGCAGTCGTCGCCCCGAATCAACTTTCATCGTCCTCGAGTCGATGTCTTCAAGAGCAATTTCAGGCTAATCTTGACTTAGAACGTCGAACTACGAAGGATAAAAATCCTCTGGATCGATTCGATGCCAGGGAAGTCGCTAAAAATAGCAGCTCAGTCGAGCCCTACGCTCTGACGAAAGGCAATATTGTCGATCGAAAGGTGTATGTTCGCGGGCCAGAAATATTCTCCAAGATGCGCGCCCTCATCTCGTCCGCGCAGGAAGAAGTTCTTATCCAGACTTTTGTTTGGGAATCGGTCTCGGACTCTGCGCAGAAGGTTCTGGAGGGTCTGAAAGACCTTGAGAAGAGGCGCGAGGCCGATTGCCCGACTTGCAGTCCTGTGGTCGTGAGGATTCTCGCCAATCATGGGCCGACAGCCCTTGATTTTATTTCACGCGCCATTGGCATCGATCGACCGAACGATTCGGGAGCCGATGCTCGAGCTGGGGTCCTGGCCCTCAAACTCAATCCGCAATTCGTCGATGTCAAAGTCCTCACTTACACGCATCAAGCCCTTGGCCTGACTCACGCAAAATCCATGGTTATCGATGGGCAGATTGCTATGATCACAGGCGCAAATATTCAACGTTTCAATGATAAGGATGTGAACTGGAACGATCGGGGCTATGTGGTCGGAGGAGAAATAGCTAAGACAGTTCGAATGGATCTGATCAACAATTTTATTCGAGCGGATCAAGGCACGGAGCGCGATGGACGTGCCGATCTCGCTGAAAAAATCGGCACTCCTTACGAGCGTAAATTTCTTACTGTCTATTCCGTAGAAAAGAATATGACCCAAGCTTACAAAAGTGAGAACGGGATCCCAATTATCTTCACCTCGCGTAATGGTGAGGGCTTGCCGACCACAAGCAACAACAATACTCAGAATCGCGCATTCCAGACTCTGTTCCAAAATGCTCGAGCTAGCATCGACATTCAAACGCCGAATTTCAATGACGATGCAGTCGTTCGTGGACTAGGGACTGCCATAAAAAGGCAAGTCAAGGTTGAGCTTTTACTCTCAAAGCTCTTCAACTGCAGAGGGGAGAATCAAGTGGGTCAGGGAGGCCAGAATGCGAAAGCAGTGAATCGTTTGCTGCGGGAAGCCGACCTCTCTGCACCTAAAGGTCCCCACCATGATTTCCGCTGGTTTTCAAAGCTAGAAGGAGCAGCGGTGAAGGTCGTTCTGGATAACCCTAAAGGCAAGCTGCCTGAAGATCGGCTCAACAATTCCCATGCGAAATTCATGGTTGTCGATGATGAAGTCGTGGCGGTAGGTGCCGCTAACATGGACACCCAATCTTGGAACCAATCGCGTGAGATCAATATTTTGATATTTGATCCCGAAATTGCCAAGGCTTGGAAGAGCCAGGTGTTTGACGAGTCGTTTCAGATGGCGATTCCTTTGACGTCCGAGGAATTGGTGGATTCCGCTATAGTTTGTCCTTGATGAGAGTCATTCAACGTTTGGGGAAGGCCTGTCTTTTTCGATCGGTCTTTTGCAGCCTGAACTAGGTTTCTTTTGAGTTCATCGAGAATATCCTCAGTCCACTTCGCGCGAAAGATATTCTTTAGGGCCAAACGAATCAGAATATCCCGAAGGCATTGGGGGATAAAGAACGTTTGTGTCATAGATGACTGTAAAGTTTGACTTCTGCATCAGTAATCTTCACCAAGATCGTTAGCAATTTCTTGGGAGAGCGCCGAGACCTTGTCAGAAGCTTTAATCCGACGACCCATGTCTTGGGCCTTAAATTCAACTAGACTCCCTCATGAATTCGCGAGTTGAGAGTGACGGCAAATGCGTAGCCTGCAACCTTGGTGAGTACTGCGGTCACTTGGCAAGAATGTCACATAATATTTGATCTTTTTGAAATACGTAAAGCCGACTTTGAGATAATTCCTAGCCCTATCCGTGACGAAGAGGCCTACTGCTCCGAGCTCCGTGGGCTTTAGTGGAGCGAGCAGCTCATCTCTGAGCTTTAACTTGGCCTGGCTCAATAGCACCGATGCTTCTGCTGTAACTCATAATACCAAGCTCTGCGCAGCCAATGATTGCATAAGCTCTTGCATCAGTGTCAGTACCTCTCTTGTCTCTCCGAAATCTATGACCGGGGTCAACGGGGGCACCTACTACGGCTGTGTGCAAGGGCAAGATGCGGTTGGAAATAAAAGCACCTGGATCTCCTCGGTATCTCCGATCACGGTTGATACCAGCGTTCCGACGATTACGAATGTCTCCTCGACTGCTACAAACGGCTATTTCAAAGCCGGTGCTATCATTCCAATCACACTGAATTTTTCAGAAAATGTTTACGTGGCAAATGAAAGTAATTTCCGCTTGACCCTTGAAACGGGGGCCGTCGACACCCAAGCTGTCTATGCTTCGGGAACAGGTTCCACAGCGCTGGTCTTCAATTATGCTGTGGCCTCTGGCGATACCAGTGCTGACCTTGATACGAATGTGACGACCCCCTTGACCTTAGGTGCATCCGCTTCCATTCAGGATGCATTCCCTCCCCTTTTCGGTTAAGCGCTAGCTAGATCAAGGCTTAGCAACCTGAGAGATCGACTGGCAGACGTTGCCTTGCCCGTACGTAGCTGCTGGTATTCAAAGAACACCCTTCTTTCCCTACAAGAGAAAGCCGAAAACCATGCTAAAATTATTTTGACTGCAAAAGGGCAGATGCGGAATTCCCAATTCGAATGACGTTTTTTTCCCTAAGTAGTTGTTTCAGGAATCAGGTAGCTCATTGGATCGATTCATTTCTTTGTGGGAAATTATGAGTAAAGTAATCGTGCGAATCATAGTGAGCTTTTTGGTCCTTTCATCGGCTTGTAAACATAATGAGCCTGATGCCTCAGCCATAAGTGCAGCTGAAAAGGATGCAACCCTAGAAGGTATTCCTTTAAAAATCGTCAAGCAAAAGCCCGCTGAAATCATTTTGGAAATGATCGAAAGCGTCGCGCATCTGGCCAAGGCATCTGATCCTGACGGGAAGCCGGGATCCTCCACTGATTTACCTTTTGAAATCGATTGCGAGCCCTTTGCCGGGGGCGAAGATCATTGCCGATTGACCTATAGGGGACGGGAACTGCAATTGAATCTCACGCAGTTTTTCTTCAACACCCTGTCCGGGGGGGTCTTCGCTCGCAGAGGCTGCCTTAGTCGCGACTGCCCGGTGGAGCCTTTGCGGATGTGGATGAAGACGAGGAGCTATTTAAGCCCACAGGGAAAGAAAAATTATGAATTCAAAGTATGTCGAATCGAAGGCTTGGAAGTGGGGGTAAATCTTAAGACTCCTTTTAGGTTTTTATCTAAGTTTTACTCAGCCTGGACCTACAAACCTGACATCCATGGATTTAGCGCAATTGTTGAAGAGCAGTCGACGAGCGTCCCGGTCTATGATGCCAACGGCGATTTAAAATTAACGCAAAACGGCAAGGCAGTTATGGAGCCCGGATTAGGTTATAAACTTATCAAGGCTTTTGCAGGAATCGGGCCTATAGGTCCTTTTCCTTCCGGGGATTGCAGTCTCCATTCCGAGGTGGCCTTAAATCTCCCGATAGCTAAGGAAGCTCCTCAAGAGTCTTGGCAACTCCCCGAAGCATGGCTTACGAATGCGCCCGGGCAACTTGTAAAGTTCGCGAGTGAAACTCTCCAGGGAATAAGCTCTTCGGCGAGTGGCGAGACTTTGAAGCTTAACCTTCGCTGCCTCAATCATCCTGATAGTCCTACCTGTGAGTTAACCTACAAAGGCCCGTCCTTGATCATTCCCATCAAAGAAGAAATGACCGGTATATCCTCTATAGACATGAGTATTTTACGCAAATGCTCGAGCCCCGGTTGCCAACAGAAAAATGAGGCTCAAATAAAATTCAGAGCCGTCAAAAGCCAGGCTACCTCCATCATGGAAATATGTTCCGTCAAAGGCATCGAGGTCATAAATGCCAAGAAAATACCTTTTGAAAGCCAGATATTTGGCCAGCCGGACTTGAAAGGAGCTTCTTTAAAAGTCGACACTTCCGTTGCCAATAAGCCCACGATTAAATCCATAAACCTGGGGATAAGTTACTTTGGAAAATTCCCTAATTCGAATTGTGATTTGATTTAAGCAGTCGATTTCTCATTCATCCCACAAAAAAGGTGCTCGTAGAAGCGAAGTCTCCTCTAGCTTCGATTCTTGACCGAGGCAACGAGCATCTAATCTGGGCCGTCGAAAGACGGCCCACCTTCACGGTTAGCGGCACTTTCCATAGCTGACTGTTTCTTTAGGGGAGGCTCACGAGTTGCCTCCCCTCACATTCACTATACTCCTGCGTTCTTAGCAAGTTCGAGTGCATACTCTATCCAGAAATTTCCAGCAGAAGGCCCTCCGTTACACTCACCGTCCGACTCGCCTGGGCGCTTTATCCAAAGAAAGGCATCGACTCCGGGAATCCCGCTGTTGAGTGTTGGAGGATGGCCTAGCGCACGTCCTCGAGGATTACACCATTCCTTGTTTAAAGGTCCAAATCCATTTCGACTTGTGTCTATTACGAAGTTTTTATTAGAAAACGCCGCACTTATCTGTCGGCCGTAACTTGCAGTTGATTCCGTACTGCTAAAGTTAGACGTATTAAGTGCAAATCCATCGGCTGAGTCAATACCACTTCGTTTAAGCCGCGAAACGGCTTCGTCAACTGAGAGCCAGTCCGTGCTACCCGCATCAAGATAGACCTTTGCATGACTATTCTTTTTAAGCTGATTCACGGCATAATTAAGGGCCTTAATACGATCATCAAGCGCTGAACCAGAGAGGCAATCTTGCAAAGTCACTGCGTCAGGTTCAATGACGATGATGGCTTTACCTGTCCCTATTCCACGGCTGACTTTGTCAATCCAGACTTTATACTCCCACAGATTTGCCGCGCCTCCCGCAGAGTAATGTCCGCAATCGCGATTGGGAATATTGTAAAGGACAAGCGATGGTACCCTTTCACCAGCTCGGGACATGAAACCACTTACATCCGCCTCGATGTTTGTATTCCATCCACCGAACCACTTGCTAGTTGGCTGTGCTGCAAGATAACGAAGAAGACGCGCATGCTCTTGGTTTGAACCGTCCATTCGGTCGATTGCAGCATTCAATTGTGGGCTTTGATCGCCAAACAAATTGTCTGTCACCGATATCGTGTCTGAAGGCGGAGATGAGATTGGCATTTGACCCGGTTCTTGAGATTGATCAGAATTTGAAACGCCCATGGAGTGAAAAATGAATTTTTCCCACGCGTCGAACTTAACGCCTTGAACGCGTACATCTTCTCCGCCGCCGTTCCATGCCGACATAAACTTTCCTGTCATAAACGATTTAAACCCAACAGTACTGCCATCTTTGATAGCTTTTCCATCTTCACTCACAATCGAAAATTGTTCCCAAGTGTCTGAGTTTGGACTTCTAGCATTCAGCAGCTCCGAATTTCCATCTGTCACCTGGAGAAAGTACCCAGAGTGTGTACGCAGATAGACGAGGTCGCCACTTTCTAAGTCACCACCGTTTTTATCGACGATAGTTAAAGTCTCCCAACTATCGACATTGTAGCGATCAGCTTTGACATTTCGAGCTTTGAGATCCTCCGCACATAAATAGGTACTTTTCGTTAAAGTCTTGAAACTGCCCGTTAGAAAGGTGGCGCTTGAACTAATATTCGACGCAAATTGATTTTCTCCTACTGAAACTGATGAATAATTTTTAGCCCTATCTGAACAGGAGAAGAGACCGGCTAAGGACATGAGCAGAGATATTTTACTAATAGCTTTAGCATTTGACATCAAAGTCTCTCTGTGTGTTGTACGTTGGGACAGCTAATTCCTTTTCGGAATTTCGTAGCGACAAAGAGAGATAATTTTTAACTCTATGATATTTAAGTTGTATCAGGCTAACATTTTTCAATTTAAAGGTTTCAGCTGACCGGGATTTAGCGAGCGATTTGCTAAGATGATCTCCAAAGCTAACGCTAAAGATGGAGTTCGAAAACGCCTTCGTTCCGTGCTTGCTAGTGGCAAACCGTAATGTGGAAGGTCGGCAGACACCATCGGGATCCGAGAGCACGGTATGTGCTGAAAGATGATGGATAGACAAGAGAGATCTTGAGTGGGCCGTCGAAAACCTGCATAGCCTGACACCAAAGCGATGGACCTATTTCTGACAGGAAATAATTTTAGAAAATATGACTCTGGACATCGCTTACAAGAAGGCTTTGGTGATCCTAAGGCTCCCACTCTCGGTCTATCTTAAGCGAGAAGGCTCGATCACCTTGGAAGACGTAACTTGTGCCGGAATTATCGTG
>JACMPP010000013.1 GCA_014377445.1 Oligoflexus sp. | reverse complement strand
ATATCTTGCCCATCAAAGAGAATCGAGCCCGAACTCGGTTCGACCAGGCGAATGATGCTGCGAGCCAAAGTCGTCTTGCCACAACCTGATTCTCCTACGATACCAAGGCGCATTCCTTTGCGAACCTTAAGATCGATAGCATCCACCGCATGAAAGGCCTCAGGTCGTGCGAACATATGTTTTTTCTGGGTGTAAACCTTGGTCAACGCCTTGAGTTCCAAAATCGTTTCGTCCGTCGCCTGGGAAATACGCGTTGTGAAATCCACCTTCGGCAGATTGTTCTCAACAAAATCCGATACAGTCAGAAGACGGGAAGGACGTTTGTTTAGAGGCGGGCGGCAGGCTAACAGACCACGCGTATAGGCTTGCTTGGGATTCGAGAAGACATCAATGGTCTTGCCCGTTTCGATCATTTCACCGCTATACATGACGGCCACGTCATCCGCAAGATCCGCGACGAGAGCCAGATCGTGGGTGATGAAAAGAAGGCTCATCTGGTAGCGTTCCTGCAGCGAAACGAGGAGTTCGATCACCTGCTTTTGAATCGTCACGTCGAGGGCGGTCGTCGGTTCATCCGCGATGAGAAGATCGGGTTCGCAGGCAATGGCCATCGCAATCATGATGCGTTGCTGTTGACCGCCGGAGAGCTCATGGGGGTAACGTTTATAAATATTCTGCGGTGTCGGTAGACCGACCTGCTGGATCAATTCGAGAGCGCGATCCCTGGCATCTTTTTTATTTAAACCCATATGGAGCAAAAGGGTTTCGACGATCTGATCGCCGACCTGCACGAGGGGATTGAGCGAAGACATCGGTTCCTGAAAGATCATGGCCATGCGTTTGCCGCAGAGATTTCGTCTCGCGGTCTTCGATAATTTCAGGAGATCCAGTTCGCCGAGCTGCATCGACTGCGCTTCGACCCGCGCGGTCGGCGGCAGAAGACCCATAAGCGCAAGGGAGGACACACTCTTGCCGGAGCCGGATTCGCCGACGATCGCGAGGCTTTTGCCCTTGTAGAGTTCGAAGCTTATCCCTTTGACTGCAGTGACCGATCCTCGGATCTTGTCCTCAAAACGGACGGACAGATTTTCCACTTTCAGGATGGGTGTCTGCATAATCGCTCCTTATGGGACGGGTCATCCAAGTATTCTAGAGCAAAATCAACGGTATGGCGAGAGTTCTGGGCTCAATTTGTCTTTGCAAGAAGCCCTGGATTTAATGGCCTATTCAAGGTATGTCTTTTCCTGATGATTTCTCGCTTCGTTCCCGTCTAGGAGTGCCTCATGGCAAAAGTGGATAACTTTCAAGAAATGTGCGTTAAGACTCTCAAAGAGTCTGGGTCCCGTTTGACCAAACCTCGACTGGCGCTCATCGATTGTCTGGCGAACGCCAAGGTAGCCATGTCTCCCAAGGAGATCTTCCAGAGAACCGAGTCTCTCCTTGAAAAGTCTGAATCCATCGATACCGTTACAGTCTATCGTATCCTCGATCGCTTTGCCGAGCTTGGACTCGTGCACCGGGTCTCGCCAAACGGTGATTATATCGCATGCACGCATTTATCCTGCGCGACATCCCCCCATATCATGACTCGCTGCACACAGTGCCAAGCAGCCGCTGAAATGCATATCCCAGAAGATATTATCGCACCTTTGCTCTGGTTCATGCGGACGCAAAAAAAGTTCGAGCCGAAAGAACATCTCTTCCAGCTCGATGGTATCTGCGAATTTTGTGTGAACAAAGATCCGAAAACCGTCTAATACACGAAGCGACGGACCTTCTCTTCGTTCTGAATCACGATGTCGTAATAAAGCGTGTAGGTGAAGACCAGGCTGTCTTCCGGATAGTCCTTGGGAAGTGGGGGATAGGGCGCCGCCACATTTAAGATCTTATTCCAAAACTCGTCGATTTCCTTATCGCCCGAACCCGACACAAGTTTGGCTTCAGTGAGCAAACCGCTCTTCTCAACCTTCAAACGAATCTTGCTCTCACCTTGAAAACTCGCTTTCCCTGCATCGGCCAATCGACTTTTCACATAGGGAGAGGCGCGGAGACTCGGCCCAATATCCGTGAAAGCCAGCTCCACAAGTCGTCTCACCATCGAAAAATATCCGATCCAACGAAAGTCAGCCGTATTCACATCGAGGATCGCGCCCCTTGGGATCTTGGGGTTCGGGACGTAATCGTTGTGAGCCAGATTTATGATCTCGCCCTGCTGGGGCAGGAAACGGCTGTATGTGTTTCCCAGCTTGGCCGGGACTGTGATTGTGCCCTTCTTATCGGGAACACCGCCTTCGATACGAAGGCGTCCATTCTGCAAAGCGGAGCTATCAGCCCCGGGGATCGAAGCCTTGGGCTGTGTCTTCTGTTCGATCACGGCTTTGTGATTTTGACGACCGAGGTTAGCGGGTTTGTCGGGGGCTTCAGTCGGCATCAAAGGCGCTTCAATAATCTGCTTGGGCTCTTCTTTGGCAGGCTTCTCTTTATCTTCGCTCTTTTTCGAAGGACTTATCTTGGGGTCTTTGGACTTTTTTTTTATGCTCAACGTAATCGGAACCCGTTCCGCAGGTTTCTTGTGAACCCTTTCCGGAAGCAGAGTGATGACGATGATGTGAAAGAGGAGTGAGAAGAAGATGCCCGTCGCCAAAAACCGGCCTCGACGCTTGAGATAAGCGCGGACTTGTGGAAGCCGGTCAGTGGAAGTCGAGCTGGACTTGCGGATCATAGTCTTCCTGTAGTGGGGCTCCCCATGGAAACCGCCCCTACGTTACCACCGCTTTTCAGGCACCACAATCCCCGCCAGGCAGGTCTTAGGGAGCGAGGCTCAAAGATTCACCATAAAGGTCCCGAATCGCCTCATAATCCCAGTCGGTAATGAGTGACGTCCCTTTGCTGTAGCCCATTATGCTGGGGTGAAGGGCTGCGCCTTTTGCATCGGTTTTGAATTCGTGACCGAGACCCCAGAAATGGCCGAGTTCATGCATAAGGACGCCACTTTTTGCACCCTTCGTCAACTGGCGGGCAACCTGGATGTGATCGACGAAGAGCATGACGTCGGCGTCTACAATGCGTTTGCTCGCCAGGTTGATCACGGGAAGGGTCACGCCCGCCGTGTAGAAATCGTTGCTGTTTTCGAGCTTAAAATCCTTGATGAGAAAAATACAGTGTTGATTGAGATCGGAGAAGGGCGCGTAGGTTGTGCGCGTTGAATATTTTACGGGACGCGTGCTTCCAGTCGGACTCGCATCGGCAAACCAGGAATCCACACTGGCCTTGACGCTCTCGGCCTGCGACGTGCTCAGGTTTCCGCAAGCCTGGAGTTCTATCGGTTCGTCCCAATAGACTTTCACCGTATCGAAGAGAAAAGCAAAATCCTTGCTGGCTTCTACAAGCGGATTCGAGACGTCGGAGGCATTGAAATAAAAGGCTGTGAGGAGCTTGCCGATCGTTGGATCGGTATAGGAGACGAGTAGGCTAAAGGCTTTGCCATTGGTCTTGAGGCTATAGTGTTGGGCGGTGACCGGATAGCCATTGAAATCGACCGCGACCAGCAGACCGTCGCGCAGTTCGAAGCCTATTTTAGGGTTTTTATCGCCAGAGTTTGGACCGTAGATATAACGCGTTTCATTGACTTTGCTGAAGGAATATTTGGCCAATTCAAATTCGTCGTCAACCGAACCTGTCGTATCGGTGGCATTGTCTTTTTCCACTTCCTCGAAGGTGGTCGGAGCGGCGACGGGTTCGCGTTCGATGAAAGAGGAGCCGCCGGAAAAGTGGAAGTCGTTATAGCTGTTCATGTTCGCGACAGTGAGGAAGCTTGGGCTTGTCTCGCTATTTTGAACGAGAGACAGAGGGTCGCCGTGAATGAAGTACTGCACGACAGGGGCTTTGTGTCGTTTGCCTTTGCAGGCGGTAAAAGCGAAACTGCTGGTCAGAAGTAGGAGGGGGATTAGAACTTTCTTGAAGGTCATAGAGATTAACTCCTGGATTTGATCTACAAAGGCTGCGGCGTTTTTCTAGATCCGATAAGATTCAATGTCTTTTTGATAAAGTTCTTTGTCTCGAGATTGAAAGGTCTGAAGATCCCATGGCTCATCACTTGCGGTTAGTAAGGGATCAGCCATGAACACCCGATAGATTTGTCCAGCGATTTCAATCTCAATCCAAACGTATTCGCTTCCCTCGTAGTCGAGGAGTCTTCTCCACGAAAGTTCCGAGCAATCATGGTATAAATGAAATGCTGTGGAAGCAGTCGAATCGCTACGCAGAAGTGGATAGGCTGCGCCCTCAATTCTAGGACAGGCCCAGCCTTGAACTGATATGCTACCTGCGTAGTGCGAGAGTAGATCGTCGCCCGTGACAAGTGCAAGGATATCAGGGTCTGTGAGAGTACCGTAAAAAGCTAGATTCATGGATTAAATATCCTCATTGGGGAGAACTCCAAGTCTAGTGTGCAGAATCGACACGAAAAACGCAAGGCTAGGGTCTGTGACGCAGGCGCCTATGGAGGATGCAGGTGGAAGTAGCGGCTTTGGAAACTGCAGAACATATTTGGAAATATGCTGTCACTCAAATTGAAACCCTCAAGCTCATCGACACCCAAAAGCTTTTAAACAAAATCGCCACGACCTATCCGGGGAATAAAGATGAAGTCTTTGATCTCGAGCAGGCGGCCCGTGCGGTGATGCAGAGTATTTGGGATTTGCATCCCCTGCATGCGAAGCTGACGAGACAGATGACGGAGTTCACCCCGAGTGATCCTGAGGGGAAGGCGCTGCTTGCAGCATGGGATATTTTGCCTTCGAGGTTGGTAGAAACGCATTGGGAATTGGTAAAGAAGGCGGCGAAGCGCCATCACATTCCCACGCAGTTTGAGGATGAGGCGGAGTTTCAGGAGTTGATGAGTGTGGGGCGGGAGGCGTTGTTTCTTGCTGCGCAAAAGTTTTTTAAGAGACCCAAGGGGTCTTTTAAGAGTTTTGCTTGGTCGTTTATGCGCGAGAGTATGCGGGAGGAACAGCGCAGTCGCCATCCGGTGCCTCCGAGTGTTTTGAAGAAGCTGTCGATTCTCGGGCGACTGAGGGAAGAGTATCATTTGCGGGATATTACGCTGACGCGGGAGATTATACTGCGTGAGCTGAAGATTACGGAAAATGAAGCGAAGGAATTGCTTGCGACGGAAGCGGTTTGGGGGTCGGGGCAGCCTTTTGAGCATGATCATATTCTGGAAGAACTTGAGGTTGCTGATTATAGTTTGGATCAGCTGGGGATGATTTTAGAAGTTGAGAATGTGAAGATGCTGGATGAGGCGATGCAGCAGCTTGAGGAGCCGGAGGCTT
>JACMPP010000101.1 GCA_014377445.1 Oligoflexus sp. | reverse complement strand
TAGAGTTTGCTCTCACACGCAGCACTCGCTAGGCTGAGCCATGCGAGACAAAGAATGAAACTGAATCGAGACATAGGTAAACTCCCTGGCTCTCAGCTCGCATCCAAAAAGTGAGGATAGGATAATGGCTGAACATTTTAACTTCGGTCGGTAGGAATGGTAGAGTTCTTGAGTATTTTGTAATAAAAAAGAGAATAGCTTACAAATTTACTTAAATATTAGATTGTTGCATGATGTATTTTAAAGTCGATGGTAAATTTTCAAGCGATTTTGAAGGATTTTTCTTAACTCTTGCTCGTTATTTATCGTTAGAAAAGCCAAGGCGAAGGATGACAGCAACCCCAAACGGTCCTTGGCCTGAGAGCTTGCAGCAATATTTTCTCAACGATCTTGTACTCAACGCCAGTCACGTAATAAACGATGAGGCCTTCACGATGAAAACTTTCAAAGCTCTTTTTCTGTATTGGTTTTAGGTGGCTCTTCGCGACGCACGCGAAGGCGCTCAATCCGGTGACGATCGACCTCGGTCACTTCCATGTTGAGGTTGCCGTAACTGACCTTCTGTCCGATCTCAGGGAGATGGCCAAGGAGCTGGGTCATCCAGCCGGCGATGGTATCGACTTCGCCTTCCACGTCTTCAGCAAAGGACTCGTCGATTTCAAAGAATTCGGCAAACTCGCTGATGTTCACATAGCCCGCAATATCGTAGACGTTGTCTTCGATCTGCGTGATCTGCGCTTCTTCCGAGTCAAATTCATCCTGAATATCGCCGACGATCTCTTCCAGAATATCTTCCATCGTGACGAGGCCGGCGGTGCCGCCGTATTCATCGATGATGATGGCCATGTGGTTTTTGGATTGCTTCAATTCCTTGAAGATCTCGATCAGGTGCTTACTTTCCGGTACAAACTGTGGTTCACGCATGATCGTGGTCACGGCAAAGGGCTTGGTGCTGGTCGCGCGTTTGGGATCGGCCATGTGACGAAGGATGTCTTTGGCGAAGATGATACCCATGATCTTATCGATCTGTTCATCGTAGACGGGCAGGCGAGAGTGACCCGATTGCATGATGAGACGGACGGTTTCTTCGAGGCTCACGCCTTTTTCCACCGCAATGATATCGGTTCGTGGGGTCATGATCTCGCGGACCTTGGTCTCGTCGAATTCAAACACGCCGTTGATCATCTCCTTTTTCACGTCTTCGATCACACCGGACTTCTCACCCACTTCGAGCAGGAATTCCAACTCGGCTTCGGTGATGGTCGGCTGCAGACTCTGATCGCTGCCGAGGAGGCGAATGATCCAGTTGGCAAAGTTCGAAAGCATGAGCGCCAGAGGGTAGACCAGGCGATAGAGGATATGCACGATGATCATCGAGAAGTGAGCGACCATGGGCAGGTGCGCGCGGGCGATCGACTTCGGAATAAGGTCGCAGAGGATCAGGACGACAAAGCTGATCAGGACGACGAGCAGACTAAAATTCGCGTTTTGGAATTTTTCGTAGACGAGATCCGTGATCAGGAGGGCTGTCGTGATCTTAAAGAAGTTCGAGAAGAGCAGGATCGTGGTGAACACCCGGGATGGATGGGCCAGCAGGAGCTGCATCGACGCGTTGTTTTGTTGTTTCGGTATCGCGCGTGCGCGAAGCGCAGCCAGTGAGGTGACTGCTGTTTCCGCCGCCGAAAAGAAGCCGGTCGCGAGCAGACACAAAATGATATAGAGCAAAGCCGAGCCGTCAGCTGACATAGCTGTATTCATGGCTTAGACCTCAACCGTTGCACAATGAGTCCAGAGCGGAGCTGCATCGACGGTTTCAAGATATTTCATGATGGCTTGCTGCTGGGTGGTCATACGTTCTTCCTCAAGGGGCTCGAGATGATCGTGTCCACAAAGGTGCAGGATCCCGTGGACGAGCAGAAAGCAGACTTCGCGGTCGAGGCCATGGCCGATGCTCCGAGCATTTTTGAGGGCTACATTCGGGCTGATGACAACGTCACCCAACATTTCGGGAGGCATATCCTCATCGCTCTCAACGGCTTCGCCCAGAGGCCAGGTCGGAGCTATGAATTCCAAGGGCTCTTCCCATTCCTGCTGGGGAAAGGAGAGAACGTCGGTCGATGAGTTTTTTTCCCGATATTGACGATTGAGATGCTGCATGGCTTCGTCATCGACGAAATCCCACGAGAGTTCGAAGGTTTCTACACCTAAGCCCGTACAAATAATTTTGGTAAGGGATTCGACCTTAAAGGGATCGATGCGGAATGTGCTGTCAGCAGTTGTGAGTTCGATGATGGGTTGACTGTCCGAGTCCAAGGTGTTTTTCTACTCCTTTAAAATACTTCTGAGCTCGCCTTCTTTTGATTCTTCTTTACGAATAATCTTTAGACCGCAGCCGAGGCTGTCCAATCTAGCGACCTGGGCTGGCCGCGAGCCGCTCTCTACCTCAGACGGGTTAAGCGGACGATTCCAAGCTATCACATCTTCAGCAAGCTTGGCGAGAACCGAAGCGTCCAGAAATAGTCTTTTTGACTCAGCATTTTCCTGAGGCCTTGCAGCAAGCAGGCGGAGCGTGCCCTTATTTTCTTTTGAATTCAACGGCTTATCCCCCCTGTTTAGGCACGGTTACTCGACATGTCAGTATCGGTTAATTCAGACAAAACTTAAGCTTTTGTTGTGGTCAAATTTTGAGAAACCCGTTTTAAAACAATGATTCAGTGAATTTGTGACGGAGGCGCCCACACAGACTCGAATGTTGTTTGTCCGGCGCCTTTGAAAAGGCGCTCGAAGCGACTGGTATAAACCTTGGAGGGTAGACCTGTTTCCGCTTGGATTTCACGCCATTTGGCAGCGTGGAGGGCGGCCAAAACCTCGGCATTATAAGGTTCCCAGTCGGTCTTGAACCAAAAGTAAGCCTCAGGTTTCAATTTTTTCGCGAGTAAAGCGAGGAATTCGGGCTTAAGGAGGCGGTTCTTATGGTAGCGCTTTTTCTTGGCCCAGGGATCGGGAAAGAACACCAGGACTCCGTCGAGTTCTTCGGGCGCGAAAAGTTGGTCGAGAAATTTTGCATTGCAGAGAATGCTCGTGAGATTGTGAAGCTCGTTTTCCTGGGCTTTTTGCGCAAGTTTAACGACGCGTTTTAAAGTGATGTCCATACCGATGAAGGCGCTGTCCGCTTCATCCTTGGCCATCTTTAAAATGACTTCACCGTAGTGGCTGCCGATTTCAAGTATGAGATCTTTGGGAGCTACAGGCATTTTGTCGGTAAAGTGCTTGCGCCATTGACCGGCGCAGGGCTTGAGCCTGGGGCCGTAGAGGAGGGGGAGATCGGAGTCACGAAGCACGCTCAAAAAGGCATTTACGTCTTCGCGCATAGTGGCGAAGGAATCGACGAAAGGATCTTGAGCGCGAATGGACATAGATAAGATATTCCCAAAACGAAAAACGAGAAAAGTGGTGAGTTCGCTAAACTAAAGACGATCTGTAAGCCGGATTTTGTCATATCCCTCGCGAGACGAGACTGTCATTAATCTGGGTCTGCAGTTACCTGCAGCCTCGAGCGGCCTACCCAGGAGCGACATGGGCCATGTCCGCATACCCTTGCGAGTATGCCCTCCTTGTTTGGCCTTGCATCAGATGGGGTTTACCGAGCCAACCTGTTGCCAAGTTGCTGGTGAGCTCTTACCTCACCGTTTCATCCTTACCTTCAACGTTTAACCGTTGCGGGCGGTTTGCTTTCTGTTGCACTTTCCGTCGGGTTTCCCCGCCTGGTCATTAACCAGCATCTTGCCCGATGATGTCCGGACTTTCCTCGACCCTAAGGCCGCGACAGTCCAATCGTCTCGTCGAGCGAACTCACCGAACCTGAGGTTCTAAAGGCGATGGGCACCCCTTGTCAATAGATACAAAAGATTATTATCACTTTAAAAAATCAGGGCTTTAGCGCCAAGGAAATTAAGCTTTGGGAGTCAGGGCCAGGATTTGATCATAATCGTCCCGGGCGAAGTTGTCGTCCAGGAGGGCGATATTGCGAGTCATGGCCTTGCAGGAGGCGCACTGGAAACGAATCATCAGACCTTTTTTGCTATGATTTTCATAGCCGATGGGAACCAAAAGGCCTTTGCAGGGATTTGCACGGTCACCGGGGAACATGTCGACGTGCTTGGAATGTAGACAAAAGGGACAATGATTGCGGCAGGTTCTTTGCGAAACCGGAACCTCTTTATGACAATGCTCACAGGTGAAAGCATCGTTGATTTTCGAAAAGCGTCCGAGATCAGACATCGCGTTATATCTTCCCTCTTAATATTTGTCCGAAGCTGCCGATGAAAGAACAGGCCAATAGGGAGATTGCTTAGTGAAAACGCTTTGGTTTGGCAAGCAAAAGATGCTCGGTGTCTTCATTCTTCTCGCTGCTTGCGGCAGTGGTGGAAAAGGGGATAGCAGCGGTGCTCCTGCGCCTGCGACGCCAGTCGTCGGCACTGAGGTTTCTGTTGTCGGGTCCATTAAGAGTGTCAGCGGCAGCCAATCCGAAATGAAGGATTGGGTCATCGCGATGATCAATTTCGACAATAGCGTATCGGCCGTCGGGACTGTCAACGCCGCCGGCAATTTTACCTTAAACAATGTCTTGAGCAGCGAACGCTACACCCTCGTACTGCTCGATCCCCAATACAAACTCGCGGCTGTCCTGTCCATCGTGGGTGACAAGCCCAAGACGATCAAACAAGTTTTCAAATTCACCGGCATGCAGTTGCCAATCCTCGTTCATAACGGGCCTATCATCAATTTCACCAATCTCAGCGGCATCGCCTTCGAAGATCCACTGGCGGCTGATTCCGACAGCGATGGTATTCCTGATGGTTCGGAAGTGGCTTTGGCCAATGCAATCGTCGACAAAGATCTCGATGGCGTTGCCAACGGGATCGATCCTGATATCGATGGTGATGGCTTGCTCAATGTTTTCGATCTTGACGATGATGGGGATTCGATCGCCGATGCCTTCGATACAGATGCGAATGGGGACGGAGTTCTGGACACAACTCAGGACCTGGGAGATCTTTATTTCAAAACTATGCTGCAGTATGGTGCAGTTCAGGTTGTACAGGATACGCAGACTGATGGCAGCTTTGAGACCAGTCTGCTCTTCACGAATAAGATTCGCAGTGCAAAACCAACTTCAATTAAAGTCCGTGGGTCGAGCGTGCTTTTTGAAAACTCCACGGCGATTCGCATCGATGCCAGCACGGGCGAAACCGTCAGTGCTCCTTTCGACTTTGCTCTGCTCGATGATGGCTTGAATGAAGATGGCGCTTCGGGCGACGGGACTTATGTCCGCCGCGTGAAGCTTGCGGCGGGCAAGTTGCCTAAAGCCAAGCAGATGATCTTCTTTCAATTCGCGGATGAGATCGGTACAGATAAAACCGCTCGCACGCGCGAGCTGCCCTTTATGATTCCTGATGTAGTGAGCGGCGCGATCAGCGGCGGTTATGATACCGCGACTCGGAGCGTCACCCTCACGGGAGCACCTTTTGCGGACGTGAAGACCTTCAAATGGACCGTGGGTATCTATAACAGTGCGGGCGTGAAGATCTTTGTTTCAGCTTCGATCGATGGCTCGGCCGCAACTTACACGATCCCTGCGAATGTGCTGGAAGCGGGTTCCACATACACAGCGAAGATCGTGGCGACGACGCCTGAGCGCTTGCCAAGCTATCCGGCCTGGATCGTGCGCAGCGCAAGTTTCAACCTCTAAAACCTACTGACCATAACCAATTATTTGGGTCTTTAGAAAATAAAAGAAGCGTTCGTCTGCACAAACAGCAGGCGAACGCTTTTTTTAAGCGGGTTTTAAAAGGCCTATTGAACGTTTGGGGCTGCCGAAGCGGGACTATCGCTGAAGTAGCTGTTGAGCACTTTGCGATCGCTCTGCGGCATGTCCTCGAGCGGTCTTAGCTGATGGGCCTTCTCGCTCGCATAATTCTGCTGGCCTTGCTCGTAGATCGTCCGCATCGGTCCATTCAACCAAACTGCTTTCGCCTTCCACATAAAGTCTGGGATGGAAGCATTCGCTTCCCCCTTCTTCGAGTCTATCCATTGGCCGGAGACGATCTTGCCGTCCGCATCGATATCGAGCGTGTATTCGTAATTCTCTCTGTCATAGGGATAAGTCAAATCCTCTTCGTCCAAGTGAATGACGGGCGTCTCGGAGGTGAGAAAGAGAATCGTGCGCAGATGGACCTTCCGAAGCTTATTCGCTGTCGTAGCCTGCGTGGGGCCCTCATTCACGATCCGCGATTCATAGGCCAGCACGGGATTATTGCTGATCTCACCCTGATGATCACGATCGATGATAAAGCCCTCGTTCAGTTTGCCAATCTGATTGGCCAGGACGAGATGAAAGGTGGCAGGATCAATTTTTTCGCAGCCTTTGCGCCTTATCGCCTGCTTATTGTTTTCAAAAACATAAGGGCCTGTGGCGGCTGCTAGCTCCTGCTTATCCATACCTGCTTGCTTCTCGCAGAGTGAGGCTAAGACAACAGCCGGAGGGCGTTGCTCGTGCACGAAGAGGCTGACGAGGGAGTAGATATCCTGGCTCTCAAAGGTGAGGGGCTTGCCGTCCTTGTCCTTCACGGTAACGGGTCCCACAGGCTGAAACTGGAGGGCTGCGATCGACCAGGCATGCTGGATGCCTTCCCATTCGGGGATCTCCGCTTCGGGTCTTGGGCTGCCATCCGCCTTCCTCTGGCCCAGGGTGCGGGCCCTTTCCTTTTTGGTTAAATCCCAGCCTTTGTTGCCAAGGTAGAGATCCAACTTCTCGCTGGGCGAGAGGGCGTCCCGATCCTCGTCCTGGCCCAGCGGATAGTGAATAAAGGGCGCCAGATCTTCGAGTTCGTCCGAATCGGCTTTTACGGCCATCTGCCAGCGAAAACTGGTCCCTCCATGGGCGCTCGACCAATTGTCTGAGGGCCAGGGGAGGCGGGAGAGACTGGCGACCAGAGGGAGTTCCTTGAAGGTGCTGGTATAGCCGCTGAGATCAGGGTGAGCAGCTACGGGCTTAACTTCGCTTTCGTTTACGCCAACCTTCGAAGCGGCTGGAGTCGCGCAGGCCTGAATTTGTGTCACAACGCCAAGGCCGGACGCGGCCAGGAATAGTTTAAGAAATGGGCCTCGCATAAAGCTCTCCTCAAAATATCCGTTGTTTCGAAGCCAGAGCCTATGACTCTAAAAGACAAAGCGACCTTTAATCAACTCCGTTCCTCCAAACTTTACGAAAAATAGGCCGGGTCGTGAAAGACCTGGCTTGTTCAATTCTTATCTTTCTAACTTTCTTGAACTATATCAGCGGTACCGGCGTGCTTGAGGGCACGTAGCTATCGGGGAGGATGACCCGGAGGCCGTGCTTGATGATCCGGAAGCTGAAACCGCCGTTGGATATCCGCTCGCCATCGGCTCGCACGGGAAGATTGCCCGAGCCTCTTACGGACGCCTCGCGATGCACCTGAAGATATTCTTTGAGATGCTTGTGCGGTTTGCGCTGAATGAAGGACCACAGCAAAGCAAAATAATGTTTGATGGTGCGCGCTTTGAAGATACAGACTTCGGCAATGCCATCGTCTGTGGCAATGTTCTCGCCCCAGCGCATGGTCGAAGCACCCATGGCGCCCGCATTGGTGACCATGATGGTCGAGGCGCGCCGCACGATGCGTTTGCCGTCGATGACGATCTCGAAGTTCCAGATTTTTTCTTTAAACATGAGTTTCATCGCAGAAAAAATATAGGCGATGCGGCCGTATTTTCTTTTGGCTTCCGCATTGGTATGAAGGGTGATCCAGGAGTAGGTGCCTATGCTGATGTGACAAAGATAGGTCTTGCCTTTGACTTCGAGGACGTCGACGAAGGCGAGATTTTTCCCGGAAAGGGCCAGTTCGGCCGCTTCCTTAACGTTGCTTGGAATATTATGTTCTTTGGCGAAGACGTTGGCCGTTCCGCAGGGAATCGCAGCAAAAACCTTGTTATGGCGACGCGCATTATCGGCGACTGAGGCCAGAGTTCCGTCGCCACCGGCCGCGATATAGACTTCGATCCCTTCGGCTTCGGCAGCGGCTTTTAATTCACCTTCGAGATTCATGCCTTTATGAAGCTCGAGAAACTTAAGGTTCTTCCCGAGCAATGCCGCCCGTTCTTCCATAAAGGCGCGCAGGCCGGGCAGATCGGCGCTTCCAGACTTCTCGTTCAAAACCACGATATAGTTGTGAAAGCCGCTGGCGCCGCCGCCTATGATCTTTTCATTTGCTTTCGATTCTGCGTAAGATGCGAGAGAGCTGGGAGTAGCCTTGGGAAGAAAGGAATCGCCATGAGACTTGTCCATATATCGGATCTCCATTTTGGTCCCCTCTACGATGCAGAGGTTGGCGAAAGCCTGTTACTTTGTCTTGGCGCTTTGAAGGCAACGACATTAGTCGTGAGTGGAGACATGACACAACGCGCGACGCGGAGTCAATTCATAGAGGCTCGTGACTGGTTGAGGCGAGCAGCTCAACTTGTTGAAAATGTTGTTGTTTGTCCGGGTAACCACGATATTCCTATGTTTCGGGTTTGGGAACGCATTCGGAAGCCTTTTCAGCTCTACCAGGAATACATTCATCCCGATCTCGATCAGGTCTTTTACGGAACGGATGTGACGATCGTCGCATTGAATAGTGTGAGGCCCTGGTCGCGACTGGTCCAGGGAAAACTGAGTCACAAGCAATTTGAGATGACGGCTGAAGGCTTTAAGAAAAGTGATGAAGAAAAGCTTCATGTCCTGGTTTTTCATCACCCCTTAATCACCTTTCAAAAGCAGGATCACCATCCCGGACTGGATGTGCCTTGGCAGAAGATATCGGGCGGAGAAAGAGTGGATTTGGTTTTGACCGGGCATCTGCACGATTCAGAAGTCCAGCTCATGCATGATGAAGCGACGGGCAAACCCATGCTCATTATTTCCTCCGGAACGTCGGCTTCGAAGCGGGGGAGGGGCAAGGATTCGGGGCGCAACAGCTTTAATCTGATCGAAGGATCGCGCGGGGATTTGAAGGTGCAAACACATTATTATGACATCAAGGCAAAAACGTTTTTGGTCACCGATGAAGCCCGATTCGATTGTGCAAGAATCAGGCTGTGATGGCCCGATCGTCCAAGCCATTGGAACGAGAAGCTGAGGCTTAAGATCTCGCGATCGTTTTAATGAAGGGCTTTGATGCGGTAACCCCTGGCCTCAAGGAGCTTCAACAGGCCGCCTTTCCCCGCAAAGTGGGCGGCTCCAACGGCTATCAGAGTATGGTGTTTGTCGCTCAGACCGGGCAGATCCCTGATCCAGTTCTGGTTTCTCTGATCGAGAAGAATGCCGCGCATGTCGGCGGGAATCTCTTCAAGCAAAGCGTCGAGAGCCTTACTATCACCGTTCTTGAAGGCATCCTTCATATCGGAGTATTTGCTGCCTTCCTCATCCCACTCATCGAGCATGTTGTGTAGTGCATCTACGGTGAAGACGGCTTTGAGGTAACCCATTTGCTGCTCATTGGTTTCCAGTGTGCGAGTGGTCTTGCCTAAAACCTTGGCCCGATCGAAAATAATTTGGTCGATCGAGAGTTGACCGGCCTCGATATCCTGATCGGCGCGCGCCTGGATTTGTAGGAGCAGTGAGCCTGCCCCTAAAGGCGTCAATTGCCGAAGGTACTTCTCCGAGGCTATGTTGCCTCCTTTGGCGACGATTTCGCTGAACCGGGTCCAATGTTTGGGGCCAAGAAGTTTTTCCAAATTCTGACCTGTGGGTAGCATCGTATAGCTCTTCATAAGCGAAGCATCCTGATGACTGATGTCGGTTTCGATGATCACGGTGTTCGCCTCGCGGATGCGTTGCCATAGCATTGGATCCATGTCATCTGGCGTAATCCCGATGTGCATTGTCCCCAACAAAGTTAAGATTTCGTCGCCTTTTTGGGCTTCCCATAGAAAGCTTTGACGCGGCGCTGGGGTTTTTTGTGAGGAAGTTGAGGGTGTCACACAAGCAGAGATAATTGTCCAAATGCTTAGAATGATAAGGAAGCTGAGTTGAGACACTCGCTGGTACATAAGGAATCCTCTGTGGAATTGAGGCTTGTTCTTGATCCGAATTGAGCAAAAGCTTATAATGGTTGGCGAATGAGTGCTATTGCGTCGTTTTCTACTGAGCAGGGGGTTAAAACCTTATGATGTTTTCGTCCAAAGATCTACGCGTTGAATCAGCCGCAGACTTCCTTGATATAGCTCCTATCTTTATTTTCTGTGCTTTAATCAGCCCATTCATTTTGGTTGCCTACACCGTCGGTGCGATTTCTGATCTCGTCGGCTGGCTTGATTAAGCCGGTCCTGGCTTAAAATGAAATGGTCTTGAATTTGAATGCGATTCAAGACAAAAAAATGGTCATCTCAAATTTGAGTGTGACCATTTTTTTATTATCATGATTTTCACGGACTTTATTTGAGCAGGATCTCAGCATACTTAGCCAGGAGTTCTTTGCTTACAGGGCCTGCTTCCTTGTGAACTACGCGGCCTTCTTTATCGATAAAGAAGGTCTCAGGCACACCGGTCACGCCGTAATCGATCGCGGCTTTGCCATCTTCCGCATCGAGGCCGAGGATATAGGTCTTGCCGTATTTCTTGGCGAAGCCAAGAGCTGCTTCTGGAGTGTCTTGAATCGCGATGCCGGCGACAACGATGCCTTTGTCCTTGTAGCGTTGCCAGAAGGCTTCAAAGTCGGAGGCCTCGGATTGGCAGCTATAGCACCAGCTCGCCCAGAAATTCAGGATCATCGGTCGGCCTTTAAAATCAGCCAGGCTAAAGCCTTCCGCGCGCGGCGCCTTCATATGCTCCCGGCCTTGAAGCCACTTCACTTCAAAGCCGAGGGCTTCTTTATTGATCAGAGCCGAAGGGACCTTACTGGGATCCGAATTAAGGCCGCGCCAAAGCACAGAGAGAAAAGCGATCATTGCGATGAGGAACACCGCGCCGCCGATCATCTGCTTTCTACTGAGTCCCGGCAAAACTACTTTTTCTTCCGTTTCCAGCGTCATGAGATCACTTCTCCTTGAACATCGAATGTTCTATCAAAGTCTTATCCACGGAGTTGCCGACTTCAGGCTTCTTGTACTCTTCCGAGTGCTTCACAATGAGTTTCTGTGAAACCATCGAGCTACCATCTTTGGCAATGCGACCTTCAACGACAACTCCTGAGTTCTCTTTGAACATATCAGGTGGAGTGCCCTTGTGCGCAACTTTTATTTCGTGGCCTTTCATATCCCAAACCACAAAATCGAGAGCCAAGTTTTCCGGCTTCCAGGCCACGCTACCGGCCTTGACCATGCCGCCGACCTTGATCGTCTTGCTGTCGATTTCAGCGGCCTTGGCCTGCGCCTCATCCGGGGTATAGAAGTAAACGGTATTATCGCCAAATTGCAGACTGGTGATCGCGAGTGCCGCGACGAGGACGACTGCACCGCCGATCACCCATTTCATAGGAAATTTGCTCATCTTGGGGAATCTCCTTCATTCAAAGCCATCTCAAGAGCACGTAGTTTTTTGCGAAAGCGCAGTTGGATCAGGCCGTAGCCAGCGATCAGAAAAATGCCGATGCAATAGGCGGCGGCAATAAAAGGGGTAGGATCTGTACGTCCACCGAAGTCTGGCATTGCTGAGGCTCCTTCTTCTCATTCTCATTTTCTGAGGCAATTCTCTTAGGACTTAACGGGCCTGGTGGCTTTGCTCTTCAATCTTGGCCTGTAGCTGCAAATTGATTGCACGGAGCCAGAGCAACCAGCCGGCTAAGAAGAACATGGCGAACATGCAAAGAAAGAGAATCGAGCGCATTTCAGGATCCATGGTCGAACCGCCCGAACGCAAAAGACTGGGAGGCTGATGCAGTGTGCGCCACCACTCAACACTTTTGTAGATGATAGGAATATCAATGGCGATGATAAGGCCTAAAGCAGCAGCCATTCGGTCGCGCTGCGGGCCCGGGGCCATGCTGTTGGTGAAAATCAGATAGCCCGCATAAAGTAGAGCCAGGATGAGGGTCGTCGTCAGACGTGCATCCCACTCCCACCAGACACCCCAGGTGGGACGTCCCCAGATCGAACCGGTGATGAGGGTGATCGCGGTGTACATAAAACCGACTTCGGCACAGGCTTTGGACCAGCTCGCCGCAACAGAGCTGCGTTTAAAGAGTGTCCATAGGCTGAAAAAGAGCAAAATAAATGACGACAAAAACGCTGTAATGGCGGATGGAACATGGAAATACATGATGCGATAGACTTCGCCCTGAGCTTCGTCGGAAGGTGCAAAGCGCAAAGCGTAAAACCAGCTAAAGCTTGCAAAGAGTAGGACAGCAAGTCCGATACCAAACGTTAGGCGATCCTGCTTTTTCGCATCGATCATAGGGTGAATTTCCTTTAAATATTCAGGACTATTCTGGTTTAACCAGCTCGCCGAACAGCAACAGGCACAGAGTAAAATACATTATACCAAAAATTACAAGGAGTCCCAGCCAGGAGCTCATTAAATAGCTCAAATCCTTGCCATCAACGAGAATCATGCGACTGGATTCGACGGCCGAAAGCAGCACGGGAACTGTGAGAGGGAAGTAAAGCAGCGGGTAGAGAATCTGTTTGGCATTGGAGCGCAGCATCATCGTCGAAAGGAGAACGCCAATAGCACCAAGGCTTAGAAGCATAAGAACCGCGACGATCAGTACAGACGAGTTGAGAAGACTCACCGGACCTTCATTGTTAAGAAACAGATTAGAAAGAAAGAGGGTCGGGAGAAGGATGAGAGCGCCTAAGAGAATGACTATGGTGTATTTACTTAGAAACCACGCGCTGGGGGATATGGGATAAGTGCGAAGCTGATCAAAGACGCGATCCTGCGTATCGGGTTCAAGAACGCGTGAAAACGCGATCTGAAGTGAGAAGGAAGCCGTGAGATACGTAGCCGCTATGTAAAGCTGCGGGAGAAACGCGACATCGACCTTGCCGAAGGCGAAAGCGAAGAGAAGGATCATGGTGGTCGAGAAGAGGAGGGGCGACATCCAGCGTTCGGAGTTGCTCCATTCCACCTGCAGCGCCTGCCAAAGAAGGGCGCGGTATTGAGTCAGAAATCGTTTCATGCCCGAGCCTCCTGCAGTAAGTCGAGGCGGCGAAGCGGAAAGCGTTCGAGAGGCGTGATGTCGTGGCTGACGATGATGGTGATGCCACCTTTTTTCAAGTGTTCATCGAGCATCAACTGAAAGGTCTCGATGCCTTTGGTATCGAGGCCGTAAAGCGGTTCGTCAAGCAACCAGCAGGGTGTCTCGGAAAGTTCAAGGCGCGCCAGTGCCAGGCGACGCTTCATTCCTGTGGAAAAACTTTCGACCGGAAAATTTTGTCTAACGAGGGGATGATCGAGATCCCATTTCTTCAAGACAGCACGAATGCTGGCATCGGACGCTTCAAGATTGCGGAGCTTTCGCCAGAAGCGAAGATTGCTCATTGCGTCCATTTTACCGAAGAGTGCATTGGCTTCCGCAGGCAAATATTCGACATATGTTCGTCGATCCTCGGCGGCCTTACCGCTGGGAAGCCGATATTCAATCGTGCCACCGGCTTCTTTGCGTAGACCGGCCAGAAGGCTCATGAGCGTGGTTTTGCCACTCCCGTTGGGTCCTGTGATGTGAAGGATCTCACCCGTTACGGCACGGAAGCTGAGTTGCGACAGGATCGTCTTGAACTGATAACGAAAACTCAGGAGTTTTATGTCTAGCACTTCAATAATCCGCTATATTGATACCAATGTTTATGACGCTTTTTCTTTGTATCACGCGGTCGGTTTTAGCACCAATATCTTCCGCAAAAGAGGCCATTTGGATGGCTAATATGCCCATATTCACACCGGCCCCGTAGCTGACGCCCGCGCTGGTGTAACCCAGACGAAGACTCCCGCCTGAGTCAGCGCCATAGCGATCACCGAAGGTGAATTCTGTTGACGCCCGAATTTTATCGCGGGACGGCACGGCATGCTGCGCAAGGTTGGTCGCCTCCACGGTGACGTGGAGAGTGCCGGCGCTTTTAATCTGAGGTGAAATGCCAAGCCCGAGCGTCAGGCGCTCTTCCTGAATCTGTGTATCTTTGCTTTTATCACTGGGCGAATAACGTGTTCCACCCATATCATTGATGACTGCGCTGATGCTGGGCCGCAGCAGGTTTTGAAAGCGGTAGTGCGTTCCGATGTTGATCGGCATGCCCTCATAACTCATCTTGCCCGTATCAAAAACCGCTTTGCGAGTCGCTTCGCTGGCCCAGGCTGCCTGATCAAAATCCGCATCCATAGTCGATGTCTTAAGATAAGCGGCGGAGACACCGAGATAGAAATCCTGTTTGGGCGCCACGGCACTGAAGCCTAGAAAAGGCCCGCTCATCATGCGACTTTCCACGTGCAGTTTGGATCCCGCAGGATCTTCGTCGTCGCGATAGGCGTTGGTTCGCGACTTGTAGGTGTAGCCGGCCATCAATCGATTGAAGATAAAAACCGGTGTGAGTGAGAGAGCCGTGTAAGGGCGGTCGCCATTCCAGGCGGGGCTGAGTTGACTCCACACTTCGTCGCTCTGAAGCTTTTCGCCGCCCAGTTGTTGTGTGAGGATTTTATTGCTGCCATCTTCGCTGGCATTCCCGATGTAGGGTACGAAGAGATGCGTGAGATAAGGTTTGTCACTCTTCTCCCGCAGCCCGCCGATGAGCGCAGGGTTATAGTAGAAGGCGTCCAGGCCGTTGGCGTTCGGGCTCAGAGCCTGTCCCAGCGCAGCAGCGCGGGCGCCGATCCAGGGTGCGTTATCAAAGCTTGTGCCGAAATCGAGAGGAACCGCCCAGAGAGGAGTCGAACTCAAACTTAAAGCCAAGATGAGTCCAGTTAATTTTCTCATGGTTTCTTTCCTTCCTTGTCCCGATTTTTCTCTGGCTTGTTCTCATTCGCCTTATCTGATTTCTTCAGTCGGGTTCTGAGTTGAGAAAAACAGGTGACGTGCACATAGACGTTATCGAGGGTGTCCGTATCGTGACACTCTATGGCACCACTTTCTGGGTCCCCCGGCGCGTTCTTAAACATATATCGGCATTCGCCGTTCATACCTTTCGGGGAGCCAGTTTCGGTAAACATTCCGCTCTCCATTTTAAAGGCGCTCCGCTGAGGCAGATTGTACTTTATTTCCGTGGTTTCAGTGGCTTGATAACCTTTTGAGAGCAGGGCTCCCAGAACCGAGCCGCCCCCGCCTGCGGCAGGCTTCTTCGCATCTTTTTTATCCTCGGGTTTAGCGCCGTGTTCCCCGGCTTTGGCCGCTTCCTCCTCTTTGACCTTCTTCTCCTCTTCAGCCTTTTTGTCGATAACCGACCCATCGGCATTTTTCTTTGAGTCGATGTTGACCATGAGATTGGGAATGGTCGGATCGATGTCTCGCACAGGCTTATCATATTCAGGGAGATTGATGCGCCAGCGCCTTCCTTCAAAAGACTCAAGCAGGATGGAACGATCGCCATCGACTTCCGTCGCTTTGCAGGTTTTGATGACGATATCCTGGGAATCACCCGTGACTTTGTCGCCAGCACCCACGAAGTTGCCGATCCTATAGTTCGTCTTCCATTTGAGGAGGACACCGTCGTCCCATTCCGCTTCAATCAAAATGATGAGATTGAGAAAACCGAGACCATCAAGTTCATCGATCGACCAGGTGATGGCGGAACGTTTACAATAACGTTTATCGCGATGGTTCTGCCCCGTTCGGACGATCAAGCATTGACCTTTGGGTGGGTTCACCCAGATCTTGCCTTGCATCCGTTCGGGATTTTTTTCGTTTTCAAGCATGGAGAGTCGATCGAGATCAAGCAGGGATTCCGGCTTGGGCTCGAAGATCTTTGAGAGTATTTGCTGCCGCTCCGCTTGAGGAGTTCCGGGGCCGAACAGGAGTGCGGCCGTCAGGGCAAGACCTATCATCGGATGTGCTTAACGCTTTTTACAGCTTTGGCTTTCGCAGTCCTGGGGATTTCGGTTTGATAATTCATCTTCCAAAGGTCGGTGCTGCCTTCGGCGGTGAAGATGATGCTGCCTTCATTCCACCACTGGGGCCAGCGCTCCACTTGTCCGGGAGTGTTGGTGAGATAACGTCCTTCGCCGTTCGTATCGCTGATGCGAATGTCGAAGTCATAGGCCTTGGTTCCTACGACGCGTGCAGCGGAGTAGAGCAGGAGCGAACGGAAAGGGTGCCAGCGCGGGTCGCGACCGGGTCCCAAAAGTTTGGGCTCTTCACCCTGATTGGAAATATAAATCTTGGCATTTTGAGTGGCCCAGGCGATGACTTTTCCATCGGGGGAAATATCGAAGGATTCAACTCCGCTTCCATCATCGGGCAAGGCATTGAGAGTGAGGCCTAAATCACTGAGCCAGAGCACTGATTTTTGTGTGGCAACAAAACGTCCCTGTTCGATCTTGGCCCTTTTCTGCCAGCGGGCAAAACGCTCGCCGGGAAATTCGAGGCGTTTGCTCATAATGCCTTTTTCGTGCATCAGATAGACCGTATAGTCTCTGGGATCAAGCGTGAGAAAGCCACTCGATCCAGGCAGCGAATCGATGCTCGCCGTGGTGTTAAGGTAAACATCGAAGGCTTTAATTTCGGAACTGACAGCTTTCTTATCGCGGATGAGTTCGCGGTAGAAGAGACGATTGCCGTCGGGACTCCAAAAGAACGCTTCACCGACACGATGCGGCGTGACTTCGGTGATCTCCTGTGTTTCGAGATTCATGATGCGCAGCGATTGACCGCGTTGATCGGTGAATGCGAGCTGCGTGTGATTCTTATTGAGACGCATCGAGACCAAAGGGCCTTCCGTGCGCAGGATAGCTTCCGGCGTTGTGTTGAGGGGAAGAGGAGCCGCAGCTTTGGGAGTTCCCTCATCCAGCAAATCAATATCGCTTCTGCCTGGCGTCACACTTTCGCTTCTCGCGACCTCGGCTTCGGTGAGCAGTAGGAGAGCGAGGAGAGGTTTAGCGATTCGAACCATCATATCGAACTTCCTTCGAGCCTAAAGGGAGAGCTTTGAAAGCTCTCGCACAGAATATATCCATAGACTATCAAAGCAGACATTGAGCGGAGCCGACAGGCGCCAGAACTTCCTAGCTGTAAGAATTGAGGTCGCCTCCATCTGCCGGAATTCTCTCAGGAATCGTGCGTATGAACTGCTCTGGTACTATTTATAAAGAAATATTAAATTTTCTGCAAAAAGCTCCGATAGGAGGTGAAATCTTTGGAGGATCGCTTATGTTCAAAACCCTTCCCTCACGCGTATTTCTGCTGGCTCTGACCGTCGGTTCATTTCTCGCGGCAGAAATCGTGGCAGCACCCAGAAAAGCGCCTGCCGAGAGCCGATCGACGGCTAAATCCACATCGGCCAAGTTCATTCAGGTACCCCAGACGGCCGGAGTAGGGGAAATCATGTCTGCCGATCGTAGCGTTAAGGCCTCGGAAGGTCCCAGGGTGGATTTTGCCAAGAACAGCAACCCGTCTGCGAAGAGCGTGCCCAGCGCCTACACGATGGACGGGAGCAAGCAGGTCAAAGCCTATGAGTTTGTAAGCATTCCCGTGGGCGGTTGGTCCGGGAGCGATAACCTGAACAAGACAAGCCCAAGCAGCAAATAACTGTTCCGGGGCCTTTAAAATTTGAGACTTAGCTTTCGTTATTCATCATAACATTCAGCAGGTTGGGAAACTGATCTGTCTGTGATTGTTGGGCTTTTTGCGCAAGCCACTCAAGTTTTTTGGGACAATGCCGATGAGATCGTGGCTCAGTCGGAGGACCACCATGACGAATAAATTTTTAACGACCCTGATATTCAGTAGCCTTCTTGCTCTCAGTCTCGTGAGTCCATATTCGCAGGAGACCAGCTTCGCACAAGGCAAGAAGAAGGAAGCGGCTGCAGGTGGAACCACTGGTGGTCGCAAGAAAATCATCACTCAGGAAGGCCGCGCCAAGGGCAGTTCCAAAACGAATATCGACTTTGATGCCGCCGCCATCGACGGAGAACGCCGCATACCAGCGGGTGTTGCCATCGGCGGTGCCAAGCAGGATAACGAGTATGACCTGATCAACCTCAGACTTCGTTGGCACCCGGAGATGGTGAAATCCACGTCGAATCTTGAGACTGGCAAAGGTCAATAGCAGAAAGCATTATCAATTATGAATGTTCAGGAACCTTGTACAGGTTCCTTTTTTTTGTCTTCCCTTCGCCCCATTGGATAAGCGTCCTTTGCCTACTTAACCTGCGCTGCATGTCGTGAGCGATTATTTGAATAGTGTCGGGACCCTGACACTATCCAATCCCTCGCATGGAGCGTGATACAGTTCATCCATAGAGCTATGTCTGCAGAGAATGCCGAGTAACTGCCTTCGAATTTGACGACTGCCAGGCGCGTAGGAACGACTTCATGAACCCTCACGGGGACCTCTCACTTGTATCCGAAACACGGACAATCAACCGGGATGTTAACGGTGATCTTGAGCCCGTGCGCGCCGTTTGAAAATTTAATAATGCGATACGCGAATGTCAGATACTCAACTTCCATTTCAAAGGGATGGGTATTCAAGTCGAAGACTCGACAGCTCGCGAACTCGCTGATGCCAACCAGACCTTCCTTGAGCTCAGCATTTATCAAGGCAACACAACTCAACGATGATCAATATGCGGATCTCGTCAAAGGCGCCGAACGCGGTTGGGTCATGTATAGCCGCATGTTGAATGCGATCAATATGCCCTGACCCGGGGCGATGGATTATCCAAATGAAAATAGCGCGAAAGACAAGGTTGTGGGTTGTTTTCCGGGCTTTTTCTTATTTCGAAACGATGGGTTCATCAGAAGGAGGTATGCAGGTCGAGAAACTTCTCGATTTCTTTCAGATCGGGCGTTTTTAGATTGAGTTTTCGGTAAACCAACCAGCCATAACGGTCCGACATGTAGAGAGCAGGCAGTTCCGGTTGATGGAAATCTTCCAAAACTTTTGCTGTGCCAAGATAAGCTGATTTGCTGATTTTGTGGTAGTTCGAAAAAGCCTTCGCGTCGAGTTCAGTGTCATGGGCGAAGACATAAACGATATCTGTATACTTGGACTGGTAAGCCTCCGCGATCCTTTTCAGGTCTGGCATCAACTGCTGACAGGGCAGGCACCAGGAAGCCAGGAACACCACGATCTGGACGCGTCCTTTTTTGGTCTTGATCGATAGGGGATCCGCAGAAGGATCGTCCATGGACTTCAGGGACAGGGCGGGGAAAGAGATCCAACCCTGTGTATATTTATCGGTCGTTTTCATAGCCTTGGCAGCGTCAACTGCACTTCCATGGCCCCCTCCGTCATTCGCCAAAGCGTTGACTGACGTCAAGAGAAGAGTCATGATGATGAGAATTTTAAAGGACAAGCGCGAGCCCTCCGCGGGTCAATGTGGCCTTTATGTCCCATTCTATCATGATTGTGAGCAGTGGAGAATCCAGGTGGAAACAACAGCCGAGAACTTAGCCAATCTGTGGAGCTTCAAATGGGGAGCCATGGAAGTCTTGATCGGTGGCAAATCCTCGATCGACCTCACCGAATTGGAAATTCGCGATGAAACAGACGCTGCGGAGTTCCTTCGTTATTATGGCTACGATCCCGAAAATCCCCAAGACGCTCAAAAAATCCATTCAGTTATCTGCGAAGCTTGGAATTTCATCGAAAAATATTTGATGCCAGCCGAATGGAGTGCTGGTCGGCGTCCGCCCGAGGATCTTCTGATGGCGGACGATGCCCGGGTGATACTCCTTGCGGCCTCAGATCGAAGAGAGGACGGAGCTCTCAGACAAGCTTGGGCCTGTGCGGTCCTTCGGGTTATGCATACGCTCGCGCACATCGATGGTGTGGCGAAGTTCGCGGATGTCGAAGCTGCCCGTACTCAGATCATGAATCGCTTTTTGAAATACATTTTTCGAAACACGGAGGGGCAACTCTGTTTTGGGAGTCGAGAGGTTTCGGTGCAACTCGATCGCATCGAATGGAAGCTCCGCAAATCGCGTGAATCGATCCTGCTCAAACTCCTGCATAAGAAAGCCAACGTCGCCGAGACGATCTACGACTTGCTCGGGATGCGTGTCATCACCAAGAATCTCTCGGACGTGATGGTCGTGGTGAAGTTTCTGCGTGAGTTTCATATGGTCTCTTTCCCCAACTGTAACCCAGCTCGCGCGCGCAACTCCCTCATCGACATCGAGGGCTTTAAGCATAACGTCGACATGCTCCGTGAGATGCTGGAGGAAGGGAGAATCCAGCCGCATGAATTTACCAATATTCTGCAGGGTCTCACCAAGCCCATCAGTCTTGGCAATCATGCGAACCCCCATACGGCCAAAGATTATCGAGCGGTCCAGCTCACCTGTCGGCAGTTGATTCGTTATCCCAATCCGTCTTTGCAGTGGCAGGATAAGATGTATCGATTCTGCGAAGACGGTAAGTCTTCGCCTATGATGCTGGAAGTTTGTAAAGAAATTTTGCTGATGGCTGCGTCCGAGGAAAAAACGATCGAGGGCTTTTTTCCATTCGAATTGCAGGTCATGGATGAGGAGTCGGCATCGCAGAACTCTATAGGCGACGCTTCGCACGACCGCTATAAACAGAGCCAGGTGAAGGCTGCGCGCCGAAGGGTTCTGCATCGGGTGCTCACTCTGAATGAAACGCCGCCGCTACGGAGTGTTTGAAGAAAAGAGACATCGGATTCCTGTTCAAAACATTCGAAGTTTCGATTTTTTGGCTGGAATTTAGGCTGGGCGGATCCTCCAAAGAGATGCGTGAATATTGTCGAAAAGAAAAACAAGGGCCCCATGCGTCCAGGAATGCGGGGCAGTTCTTCCTTCAGATCTTCTATCAGAAGATCTGTACCGGCCTCAGAACCTTTGCCATAGCTATTGTAAAGCCAAACGATCACGACGCCGGCAAGGAGCAGGGCTGGGGTTGACTGACGCGAAATTGAGCAAATCGAGGCAGAGAAGAAAGAGGGCGACGATGCTGCTCACGATCGCGGAGAGGAGGGGAATGAGAAGAACGAAGCGAAGAAAGGGAAGGGTAAAAAAACGGCCTGTCGTGCCGGATGCTTTATGAATCCCTGCCATCCCAATCCTCGCTTATGTTCATGCAATCAAATCAGCCGGCGATCCATCCCAAGTGAATGAGCCCCGGTTTGAGAACGCCACCAATACCTTCCGCCACTATACACCCGATGGCTATGGTGGTGAGAGTGATGTCTTTCATTCCGAGCCAGCGACGGAGGACAATCCACATGATGAAGCCACCGACGAAGAATGTGATGCCCATACCGACTGAAAGGACCATGCCGAGGCCAATGCCGACGGAAGCGGGCAACCAACGCTCGACAGCGGGAATAAGTTCGACGAGAGTGTAGATGATGCCAACAACAGCGCCGATCACGAGCCAGAGCAAAGCGCCCTGGGGCAGGGAGTCGATGCCTTTTTCAAACATCAAGGAAGACTGCGCCCACATTTTAGCCACGGGAGCCGCATGACGTCCGCCCTCGAGAGCGATGTCGCCAGCTTGGTTGATTTGTTTGAAGACCCAGGCCGAAACAAAACAGCAGGGAACAATCGTCAAGGTCTGAGCCCAGAACTGATAGCGCGCTGGTACATGAAACCAACGACCGTAGGCCAGGTCGCCTGTAAGAACTCCGGCCTGCGCACCGGAACCTGCGACGAAACCAGCGCCTGCGAGGTTGAGGGGCGCTGAACTCGCACCAAAAACCGTACAAATGCCTTCAAGGAGAATACCCATCACGCGCGCCGGGTTAAAAGCGGTTATCGCCGCAGCCCGCGTGGCGATGATGTTTTGTAAAAGACCACCGATGGCCACGAGTATGATGACGACAGCTATGGAAACATGAAAGACCGTCGTCAGGACCACGATCGCCAGCAGGACGGAAGCGGCCAGGAGCAGAAGAAATTGTTTGGGCGACATGATGGGATCATCATCCGCTTCACCCGCACTGCGGAGCGATACGAGCGAGCGCAGCGCGTCAAACATCGAGCGCCAGTTGATGACGATCGTTGTCAAGCCTGAGGCGACGAGAAAGCCCAGACCGGGCCAGTAGAATTTGTGGGGAGCGGCCATATCCGGAGCGACGCCCGTGTAGGCCAGGAGGATGAGGAGGATAGAACCGACGAGGAAACCCACGCAGGTTTTAAAGCCCATCAAATAGGAGCCGCCAACAGCAAAAGGGGAAGACCAGAGGATCGAGGCACCAAATGCCGTGAGTCCGGGGATCACGTATTCACCGGTCCACCAATGGGCCCCCTGGTCGGCGTTCCCGATCACAACGATCATCATCGCGACGAAGGTGAGGAAAAGATAACGGGCCTGCTTGGGATCGCCATGTTCGACGAGTGCCGTGATTACACCCGCAGTGGCCTTGGAGCCTGGCCAGGGAAGGTTTTCGCGAAGGATTAGAAGCTGACGCAGAGGAATGACCATAGCCATCCCGATCAGACTCGAGACCAAGGCGAAGAGCACCATTTCCGTCATGCTGTAAGCCGGGCCTATCATGGCTTTGGCGGCGAAGAAGTTCGAGATGAAGCCCAGACTTCCACCCGCCGAGCCCATGGTCGAAACGATCACCATTTCCGTGGTGGTGATCTTCTTTTTGGTCCAAAAGAAAAAAGTGAAGAAGAAGAGCGCCGCGATGGTCGGGCCTTCTTCAATCACGCCGAAAGAGAGTGTTAAATAAGAATTCATGGCGCAGAGCATCACGGCCAAAACGGATCCGAGTATGATGCTGCGGGGCGAGATATCGCCCCGTACCGCTGGTAGTGCTTGGGTTTCCAAGTTTTGCCCCTTTGTTATGAAAAGTCTCCGTTATCACGCACTTTAATTGCGGGGCGACAGGAGGCAAAGGACTTTTTTACATCAGAAAAAAGCCCTGATCGAAATTGAACCAGGGCCTTTCTTCATATGCGCGCTTAAGTTGAGGCTTATTCGAAGGTAAATGGTGCGTCTTCGCAGTTGAGTTCAGTCTCATCGAAGCTGGCGCGCTCCTCACTACAAACCGAAGTTTTCAAGGCGAAGATGGCTTCACATTTGTTGTTGCTCGTGACGGTGCGGTCGCCGTAACTGCATGTGGTTGGATGCATTTGCTTGGTGCAGAAGGGGCGGATGTTCGAGCAGGACTCATACGAAGCTGTGAGAAGGTCGCCCAATGCCACAGTGTTGTCTTCTGATTTCACGCCGCGAACATAGGCGGAAGGTATGACTGAGAATTCGAGAATAAAAGTTTGGTCAAAAGCGATGCCTTTGAAGTTCATGTCGTAGGAAAGGATGCAGAACACAGGCTCAGCATCGACCTTTTGTTCCAGAAAAGGAACGAAATACGTTTTGCCTTCGAGCACTTCTTTGCGCAGACCGGCATTGTATTGTTGAGCTTCGCAAGCGTTGCCGCCGGCCTTGATCGTGCCTTTGATGCGAACGCCTGTATAATCGGGGTTGATGCCGCCATTGGCCGGCGTGACGTTGATCGAAGTGATCACTGCATTTGTAGCCGGTGCTTCAACAGGCGCGGATTGTTCGGTTTGAGCAAATGCCGAGCTGCTGACTGAGGCAAATAAGAAAAATGCGGCGACAACACTGAATTTTTTCATGAGATTTTTCCTTGATGTTTGGCTTCCGGGCTACGGAGTATGTCTATACCGGGCCTTTTAAGGAAAGAAAACAGCAACCTTAACATAACTTCCTCACGATGACGAAAAGCTAATAATACCAGTGAACAGAGCCAGTTGAATGGCTGGCCAAATTTAGAGTGAGGCCAGCGAATTTTTCTCTAACCGTCTTCCTTTTCTGACTTTAGCGGCAGAATGTGTCGTAATCCCAAGGCAGGTCTTGAAGTAGGTTTAGTAGTTTGAAACTCTTTTGGAAATTGGTTTGAATGATCTAAAAGTCCAAATGTATCGAGGCTGCGAAATAGTCAGGTTTCTATAGAGGCTGCCGATAGAACTCCGGGAACGAATTGCGTTACTACGAGGTCTCCGTCTGATGCCAACTGATCCAAAACCAAGATCGATCTTCCTCGACGGACGCTCTTGGCCCTTGTTTCACGGAATCGCGAGTTTATTTCTCGTGACTCTTTTTGTGTTGCATTGGACCGGCTTGGACGCAATTTTTGATACGCGGATCAGCTCGCCGCTCCTCTTCCAGATACGCGAAATGATGGGCTACACCGCGCCTCTCAATCCACGCGTGAAAATTCTGGCTCTCGACGACAGCACCTTTTCCTACCTCGGCGGTCCCAGGCTGAGTTACGAACAGATGCAATCTCTGCTCGAGCATATCGCGGCCAAGAAACCCAAGGCCATTCTCATCGACAGTCTTCTGGCCGATACCCCTTACACGATGACCCAGGTCAAGGCCGGGAAGGTTGACGTTCCGGTCTTTTCCGGTAGCTTTATGTCGGACGTTAAACTTAAATATCGCTTGGAATCTGATCTTTCCACGGATTACTACAAGCCCGAAACCTATCTTCATAACGTCTACAATCTCCGCCATCTCAACTATAAACTCGACGGTCATGAAGGTTGGTATGTCTACGGGCATTCCCGCTCCTACGACAGTCTCATCAAGGGTGCCGGTCATATCACCTACAACCGCGACACGACTATTTCCCCTTTCTATCTGCTCAACGATAAGACGCTTATTCCCCACTTGAGCCTTTTCGCTGCGGACTCCATTCGCATGGAAGAGCAAAGATTGGTGATCAACGACCATCCCGTGCCTTTGACCCGATCCGGTCGCATCATGATCAATCATCGTAATCCTGACTATTTTTACAAACGCGCCATGTCGCTCCGCTTTTTTGTCCAAAGGGCGATGCTGCATCAACCTGAGCCCAAAATCGAAGAGGGCGATGTCGTCATCATCCTCTTCGCGTTTGCGACGGGAAATACTGACTTTCATGAAGGGGGGCCGTTCGGGGATATTCCCGGCGGTATGATTATCGCCTCGATGGTTTCCGATATTCTCGATGGGACCTGGTTGATGAAATGGGAAACCGACGGTCTCCTCATCGTTATCTTCGGGGTCCTCGGCATCATTGCCGGTATCAACCTTTCGATTCGTCGCTACCTGGTGGCTCTCATTGGCATCTGGGTGGTCTACACCGCTTTTGTCATCCTGCTTTTCGTCTACGGTTCGATTTGGTGCCCCTGGGCCCTGCCGATGCTGGCCTTTACGGGAACGAGTCTGATCCACTTCGTGCACGTCCGGATCTACGAAGAGATGAAATTGATGCTGATCGAGCGCAACTATCAGCTCGAAAAAACCAAACGCCTCGAACGCAAACGCAAGAAGGTCTCCTGATTGCGACCGCCCAATTTTCAGACTGCCCCGGCGGTCCCTTAAGAACAACGCTTGAAAAAAACTGAAACTTCGGCCTAATGGAACGGAGCATGAACGGCTCCCTTGCATTTTCTATTGGCTGAATCGTGTCGTGCCCGGTCCGTACCACGATCCACTGCATTGGAGAACCTATGAAGTTTTGGTTCAAAGCATCGCTCCTATCCCTGGCTGCATCCGGCTTCATGGCCTGTTCTCATCATGGCGCAGAAAACAGCGCAAGCAAGGATTATCCCGCTGAGGAAACCTCGGTGGTGGAGGATAAGTCCTGCTCTGAGCTAAGCCAAATGATTTGCACCCGTGAGTATTTGCCAACACGATGTGTCATCGCTAAGGAAGAATTTTCATCGAGTAACCCCTGTGAGGCGCGAAGACTGGTCAAGGTCTATGCCTGTCAGAAAAAAATCGCTTACGTGGAAGGTGACGTCACATGCGAAAGTAAAGGCCTGGTAAATGTTGATAAGCCGGTCGATGAATGCCAAGCGGAAGCGGCTCGCAAACCCTGCACCCGTGAATTCAAGCCGCACGTCTGTCGCTTGGGTGAAGTCGTTGCCAAAGGCAATAACCACTGTGAGGCCGTCAACGCGCTGCGAACGACTGTTTGTTCTAAAAAAATCGCTTTTGCTGAAAGCGAAGCGATTTGCGAAGCGGCCAACCTTAATGAGAATGCTCTTCCCAAAGCGAAGCGGAGCCGTTGATGAATCCCTGGTTTCTCGCTGCTTATGCGGGCTATGCAAGCTTTGCTGACAAAAACAAAGAGAATGATGCCCGCTATCTGCAGGGGCTCCAGGACCTGCCGTCTGTCGCCGGCTTGGAATTGCCTTTCTACAGCGATCTAAGCGAGACGAATAGTGACAAGGTCCTGCGGACTTTACCGAAGCACTGGGATTATATTCTCACGCTGCTGCCGGGCACGATGCAAAGCCTTGGCAAGACGCCGGGCTTTGGCCTGGCCTCGACTTCTGCTGAAGGACGCAAGGCGGCGATGAGTCGGATGGCTTTGGTTCATCGACGGATTCACGAGATCAACGATCGCTGCGGTCGCGCTGCGGTGCGTGCGGTCGAGCTGCATTCTGCGCCCACCCGGCCTTTCGCGGATGTCCAATCTCTCTATAGTTCGCTTGAAGAACTGGATGACTGGGACTGGCAGGGCACGCAGTTGTTACTGGAACACTGCGACAGCTGGCGCGAAGATGGATCAAGCGTCAAAGGGTTTATGACTCTCAAAGAAGAGCTTGGAGTCCTTCGCGAATTCAATGTACGCCTTGCCCTCAATTGGGGCCGGAGCGTTTTAGAGGAACGAGACCCGTCGGCTGCTCTCAACCATGTTGAAATGGGGCGCGAGCAATTGGGTGCCTTCTTCTTCTCAGGGACGACACTCAATGACCCGGTCTATGGTTCGTGGGCCGATAGTCACGCGCCTTTGAAGCTTGGATCCAAGGAGCCTTGGGAACCTCAGGCCGGACTTTTGACCGAGGCCCGCGTGCGGGAAACTTATCATGCGCTCAAGGGTATTCCTGGATTGATGATGGGCATTAAAGTGCAGCCCACTCCGCCGGATTTGACCATCGAGCGACGACTAGACTTTCTAGCGCAGCAAATAAATGCTTTCGATAGAGCCTGTCAGGCTGAAGGCTAGCCAGTTTGATTGCGACCTTTGCTGTCCTATGCTAAAGCTCCTCTCACCGCAGTAGAGGAGGGGCCGTTATGCCATTGGATAAAATTCGGAGACAGACCGTTGCCGCGATCAGCGAATACGATTTGATCAAATCGAATGACAAGGTGATGGTCGCAGTATCCGGCGGCAAAGATTCGGCGGTCATGCTCGTTCTGCTCGATGCGATTCGCAAAAGAGCGCCCTATCCCTTCACTCTCCATCCCGTGCTTCTCGATCAGAAACAACCTGGCTTCGACGTGGCCGCTTTCGCCTCCTGGGTGAAGGATCATGGCTACGAGCTTGAAGTACTCGAGGAAGATACCTATTCCATCGTTTTGAACAAGACCGAGGAAGGCAAGTCCTACTGCGGCCTCTGTTCGCGATTGCGTCGCGGCATTCTCTATAATCACGCGGCGAAAATGGGCTTTCATAAAATCGCTCTCGGTCACCATCGCGACGATCTCAATACCACGCTCATGATGAATCTCTTTTTCAATGGCCGGATCGCCAGCATGCCCCCGAAGCTTTTGTCCGATGACGGACGAAATATGGTGATTCGTCCTCTGGTCTATGTCCAGGAAGAGGATATCAAGAAGGTGGCGATGGCACTGAAAGTGCCGGTAATTCCCTGCAATCTTTGTGGTTCGAACGGCAACATGCAACGCTCCCGCGTAAAGAAACTCCTAAAGGATCTCGAAGGCGAGCACCCTTTCATGAACGCAAGCCTGCTCAAAGCGCAGCAGAATATCCGCGCCTCGCAACTGCTCGATAAAAATCACTGGGCTTTTTCCAAACTGGAAGAGTTGAGTGATGATGAACGGGCGATCGGCGTTGAGGATATGACGCTCAATTCGCTTTAGCCGGCTGGCGAACGGGCGGGAAAGGGGTGGGATAAGCGGTCGGATCAAAGTCGAAGCTGTCACCTACCTTGACCTCTCTCTGGCCTTTGCGGATGAAGACGATCGCCCCTTCCTGTATCGCGAAGCCTCGCGGTGATTTCAGATTCAATCCCGACCCATAAAATCCCACGACATGACCTTTGACGAAACGGCCGCCGTCTTCAAAGTAGACGCGATCGTTCATATCGAGGCCCCAGGCGCGTCCACGGTCCAGGTAAGCCCAGGCGCCATAGACTTTCGCCACCTGAGGCTTGTCTTTGGTCAGGAGCTGGCTGCGATAGTCTGTCAGCATCTTCATAAAGGTATCAGGCACGACGATACGGTTTTCTTCAGGCTTGATTTCAAAGCTCACGGGGCCGCGCGGCGTCATCTGACTGCTCATGACCGACTCGCTAGCGATCACCAGAGCGACCAGTTTGTTCGAAGTCGGGTTTTGGCCCCAGTCGAGCAGAAAGGTTCTTGTGCTGCGCTTCGGTGCACTATCGGGAATAAGGTTTTGACGCAGTCGGTAACCCTCAAGCAGGTCGAGTGGGGTAGGGACCATCATCGTCTTCTGGAGTTCGTGCGCGAGGAGCATGTTGAGGCATTGGTGCGTGCCATCGATGGAGTTATGACTGCTCCGCAGAAGGCTGAGGTCGACTTTGAATGCCGGCGCCTCCGCGTCTTCCTGACGAATGGCACTGACCAATCCCTGGCCCCAGGCCGCACCGATGGTGAGGGGGGCGGGGCTATCACCCTCCCAGGCTTCGCGGGCTGTGAATTGCTGTTTGGCGGAGAGAAGAAAGTTGTCCTTGAGGCTGACGAGTTCGGTTGCAACTATAATGCGATCGCCGATTCGACACAGAATCGGAACGATGTAAGTCGATGCGGGAAGACCGCCCAGAGACTTGCCACTCAGGATAGGATGCAGGCTATGTTTGAGGTTGAGAGGAAGCGTCCGGCCTTGGGCTTCCATCCAGAGATCGAGCGGCTGGGGAGTCGATAGAACGCTCTGTTGAAGTTGGCTGTGGAGGGCCTGGATCTTTTTCCCATTCCGGCTCACGAACTCATTATCAACGCCAATGAGTTGCCAGGGGAGGAGACTTAGCTCTGGGACTTGGGCCTGAGCAAAGAGCTGCGAGGCGAGGCATAGGTTAAAAACGAAAAAGGAAAACCAAGTCAGTAAAGACTTTGAAAATAACTTTGTATTTTGGGTTTGCTTCCGAGGCGAATACCGACTACACATTGTGAGGGCCATAAAAATGTATGGTCCTGTCTTGTTCCTCCATCGTAGTCGTTCCCCAAAGCGCTTCATGGATGTCTCTTTAGTTTTCAGATAGGAGTGATAGAGTCGGGATCCATTTGCTTCCTAACTCACGGGCTCTTTATCGGCAGCTTGACCTAGAGAATGAAGGGCAGACAGATAAAGCTTCTTCAGGCATGCTGTCTAGCAAAGATGAATATTTAAGTGGCAGACAAAAAGCAGCTATAAGGGCATAGTTTGTATCCATTTACAGAGCTAGCACGCGGAACTAAAGCTTATTGGAAGGGTGTTAGATGGCTACAGCGTCATCCGATTTATCTTCTTTTTTTGCTTATACCAAGTATTTTGGGTCTTCTGGGCGTGGTCGTTGCGGGCTATTTTTTTCTCAAATATCACGCAGTTCTTTTGAGTTATTTTCTGTTTGAACCAGGTCAAAGCTGGTTGTGGGTCATCCTGTACTACCTGGCTTTGCTCTTTTTCCATATCAGTGCCTTCGTGGCCATTCTTCTGCTGGGTCTGAGTGTGAGCAACGTTGTAGCCGCTCCGATTTACGAAACGATTTCTCAGGCGATTGAGAAGGAATTTTTTCCGGGTTCAACAGATGAACTGTCGTTTTGGCAGTCTTTCAGGCTGGTGCCAGAAGAACTGAAAAAGATGCTGCTAATCGGCTTTTTGTCCTTGGTGTTTTTCATGGTCCCGGGGCTAAATCTCCTAGCGCTTGTCGCTGCTAGCTTTCTGGTCGCTTGGGACTTCTATGATTATCCGCTCGCAAGACGCGGATTGAAGCTGGGTCAACGGATACAGCTTGCCAGAGGCGATGCTTTGGCTATCTTGGGAATGAGCGTCTGGTTTTTGATTCCAATTGTGCAGATCGTACTCGTACCGATGGCTGTTGTGGGCGGGACTCTTCTGGGTCTCGAGAAGCTCGCAAAGCCAAAAGCGTAGAGTTTGAAGTCTATATTTACTGATTAGCGTATTTTTTTCTCTAAAGGAGATGGGTCTATGGGTTTTGAAAACGTAGCGGAGCGCACAAAAGCGATTGATGCGGCAGTCAGCTCCATAGAGAAGCAGTTCGGCAAAGGCGCCATTATGCGTCTCGGAACAGCGGAACAAGAAGCTAACAAAGTCGAAGCGATTTCGACAGGCTCTATTTCTCTCGATGCCGCTTTGGGAATAGGTGGGATTCCCCGCGGCCGTATCGTGGAGATCTACGGACCGGAAGCGAGTGGTAAAACCACTTTGACTCTTCACATTGCGGCTGAAGTTCAAAAAGCCGGTGGCGTAGCTGCTTTCGTTGATGCGGAACATGCTCTCGATACATCTTATGCTAAACGCATCGGTGTAAACCTCGAAGAACTTCTGGTCTCTCAGCCCGACACAGGCGAGCAGGCTCTTGAAATCGTCGATATGCTCGTGCGCAGCGATGCTGTCAGCATCGTCATCGTCGACTCAGTGGCTGCTTTGACTCCTAAAGCTGAGATCGAAGGCGAGATGGGCGATATGCACGTCGGTCTCCAGGCGCGTTTGATGTCGCAAGCTCTGCGTAAGCTGACCGCTTCCGTGGCTCGCTCCAACTGTACCGTTGTCTTCATCAACCAGATCCGTATGAAGATTGGTGTTATGTTTGGTAGCCCCGAAACAACCACCGGCGGTAACGCTCTGAAGTTCTATTCGTCGGTTCGCCTCGACATTCGCCGCGTTGCTTCGATCAAGCAAGGGGATGAAGTCATCGGTAACCACGTTCGCGTGAAAGTCGTCAAAAACAAAGTTTCGGCTCCATTCCGCGAAGCCGAGTTCGACATTATGTTCGGTCAGGGTATCTCCAAAATCGGCGACCTTATCGACTTGGCAGCGACCCATGAGATCATCAGCAAAACCGGCGCTTGGTTCTCTTACAAAGAACAACGTCTCGGTCAAGGCCGTGAGAAAGCCAAAGAGTTCCTGGAAAGCAACCCAGAAACTCTGGCGACGATCGAGCATGCTCTCAAAGTTAAACTCGGTTTTGGTCTCGAAAAAGTGACTTCGGACAAGACGATCAATGCAGCACCTGACCGCAGCGAAAGCAAACCCGCTCGCGCGAAGAAGGCTGCTGACAAAGAGTAAGTGTAACGGTCAAGAGAAGAGTCTTTGAACTTCTTCGAGAATAAATAGACTGAAACTTGAGCTTGGGGGACTATGTGAGCAAAGTTCTGTTGTTTCTTCCTGAAACGATTATCGCTGACAACGAATGCTGGCAAGGCATTCGTCAGTGGATGAAAAGCGGGGGATTAACTTGGGAAAAGGTCCGTTGTACTCCATCAAGTATCTACGAATCTTCCATCAAACAGAACGAGGTCAAGGCCGCCCTCAACCTGCTGAGACAGGGAAGCTTTGAAAAGGTCGTGTTCGCGAAGCTGCCAACGAACTATGAAACCAATCTCGATTGGCTCATGTTTGCCATTAGCTGCCAGACTCAAAACGTCACTCTCGAGACCCTTGAGGGACCTTTGACTCTACCGCCAAGCGCCCAAAAGCTTGCGGCGCATTACAACACGCTCGCGAAAAAGCCTTCATCTGCTTCGACGCCAATGTCTAAGGCCCAAGGTTTATAACTTCAACTTCCAAAGTATTTGAAGCCTCCCTCCGAAACAGGAGGGAGGCTTTTTTTGTCGCCCGTAAGTTGCAAGCCTGCGAAATTCGCAAAAACATAAGTAAGGTTTAGAACTCCGCTGACGGTCGTTCCGGTCCATTGTAAAGTCCCGAATGTTCGGTCATGGCCCAAAGCGTCTGACACCCAGGCAAAGCCATTAAGGAATGGTATCGACAGCCTTAAAGCAACTGCCAGTGATACATTCCATCTTCCGCCAAGGTCCCTGAGAAGAAAGCACCAACGGTAAATCAAGCAGACTATCTGGCGTGCTTAAAGCGGCTTTTATAAGGCGTATAAAGCTTGTGCCATAAAGTATACAGACTCTTTCTCCTCTCTGCGACACTCGTAAAAGTACCCAAAGAGCTCTTTGCTAAAATATAAGAATCAGGAAAGTCAGTCCGAATAATTCGCTGAAAAGCAATGGGTGAAATTTCAAGGCGACAGCTAAACGCCGTCAAACCTAGTAAGTCAAAAGTTTAGTATTATGAAATTGAATTGGCTGGCCGACCAATTATGATTATTGACAGTACATAACATTTTGTGAGGAACTGAGAAGATGCTAGCAAAACTCTCGCGTACGGTTTTAGCCGTTGTGTCTCTGGTTGGAAGCGCTGCTTACGCTGACTTTCTTCCGCCCAACAATCTCAATTTGCAAGACAACCGCCGCGCTGTATCGAACGTGACCGAAGCTCAGTTCAACGAAACAATCGATGAAGCTATTGCATTCTACGGTCCCTTCATGAAAGCCAACTTCGGCGCAACATTTTCGGTCAGTCGTCGTTGGACAGACAGCACTGTCAACGCCAGCGCAACTCAGTTCCTTGGTACTTGGACCGTGAACATGTACGGCGGCCTCGCTCGCCGCCCTGAAACCACACAAGATGGTTTTGCACTGGTTCTCTGTCATGAAATCGGTCACCACCTTGGCGGCTATCCTTTTGCTTCAGCATGGGCTGCTGACGAAGGCGAAGCGGATTATTTCGCAACACAAAGCTGTGCGCGCGATCTTTGGAAAGATCAAAAAGAGAAAAACGCAATTTCGCGCGATCTCATCGAAGCCTATCCAAAAGCACTTTGCGATGCAGCCTGGACAGATACAGACGCACAAAACCTTTGCTACCGTACAATGAATGGCGGCAAATCACTTGCTAACCTTCTTTCCGCTCTTGGCGGAACCAAGGCTTCGTACGAGACAACAGATAAAAAAGTCGTCAAAACAACGAACCACGCTCACCCTGACGGTCAGTGCCGCCTCGACACCTACGTCGCAGCTTCACTCTGTCCACAAACCTTTGATGCTTCTGTCATCCCAGGTAAAGACCTTGGCAGCAAACGCAACACTGCGGACGCTGAAGAAGCATCAGGCCGATTCACCTGTCTCGCGCAAGATTTCACAGTTGGTACACGTCCACTGTGTTGGTTCAAACCTCTTCTTTAATGCACTGGAGGGATAAGGCGCCTTTGGCTCCTTCTCCCTCTTTTTTTGTCCAAAATCCGCCCCTTCGTGGCCCTTCGCCTCTGCCTTAAATTCTCGAATTCCTTTAACCCAAAAATCGCTGTCTATCCCTATGTGCGTCGAATTTTTGATGGAGTAACGTCGCCTTGCTTGACAAGTACTTGGGCGGACTGCTACATCATGTCAACAGCCACGCATGTGAGGCCCCAAGCCGATGATGAAGACTGGTAAACAGCCCCGAATCCCCTGGATGCTCCCCGGAGCTGCTGTGACTCTTCTTCTCCTCAGTTTCGCCCTCGTCTTCGGTCGCTACTCGCCCGCTTTTAATGCCCCTAACAAAACATCCGAAACAAACGCTTCATCGCCTGAGAATTCCCTCGCTTTCTACCAGTGGAGCTATCTCTCGGAGGGCCAGTATTTCGCTGCGGACGGTCTCGCCATGAAGGTCGCATGCAAGGCCCAAGGAAACTGGCAGGTGAAAGCTCAGGATTCTCATCTCGTCATTGAGTCTTTCCGCTGCAACGATCAGGATCTGACCCCCAAAGAGGAATACCGATTCAAAGCGGCAGAACTCCTCACTCTCGATCCCAAGACGGTATCCGCGGTCTCTCCTATCAATGCCCTGGCACTTGCCTTGGCGCGTGAGGTTAATCTTGGTGTGGGGGAGTTTCCCGAACAAGAGGAACGTTGGTCATACAGTGAAGAGCGTCTTGAGGGGAGCTTAGTCCGCACCGTCCGTCTGCCCGTGCGAGGCCGCTCTATCGAGTGGACCAAGAATTACAAGGGTTTTATCCCTTCGAGGCCAGAGATGCTGCATAGGATAAGCTCCGAGAGTTCGGGGCGTTCGCGCGCGGCAAAAGGCCTTTCCCCTTTCGAAGCCCTGGAAGTGCTTCATATGAAAGAGACGGAAAGTGTGTCCCGAGGGAGCACAAAAGTCTCTAGCGTAAACGTCTCCATCGAAATCAAGCGAAGTTCATCGGACCGAAAGGCCTTAAGCCTCAACTCCACGCCCTTGCCCATCGCCGTCACAGTCTCTGATCCTGAAATATCCCGTCGCGAAGTCCTCGATCTCTGGAATAACTTTCTCGCTCATCCCGGCCACGAAAAGGCCGCAAATGATCCTCTGTACGTCCGCCTCAAGCTGGCCTTTCGCCACGACCCGAAGTTCACCGAGGAGTTTCGTCATAAGCTCGAAAATTATGCGCCAGATTCAGAGGAATTTAAACTTCTCCTCGGCGCTCTGGCTTACGCGGGCAGCGAAGAGGCGAGCAACATACTCGTAGAATCGGCCGAGGCTAAGGCTGTCGACCCAGCTTGGCAAAGAGCCATAGCGCCTGTGTTAGGGCTGGCAGCCAAGCCTACGGACGCATCCTGGAATTATCTGGACAAGCTCCAAAGGCTGTCCAAAGATCCGGAGATCCAGAAGGTCTCTGAACTGGCGATGGCTAGCGAATATGGCAAAGGCTTTCGATCCAGGGCAAGCGAAGATTTCGTTGCATCCGTACGGAGACGGGACACAAATGTACGCGCAAATATTACGAGTATCCTCGACCTGGTCGGCAATGCTGCCCTCGAAGACGAACTCCCGCGTCTCAGCGAATGGGCGAAAAGCCCCGACAGCGATCTTCGTTCGGCAGTCGCTGAATCATTGCGACTGATGAAATCAAGAGGGAGCGAAGAGCTTCTCTTGCAGCTCCTGGAAGATGCTGCTATTGAAGTTGAACGATCTGCCGCGCATGCTTTTGAAACGAGAACCCTGAGTCTTGAGGCTTTGCCTGTGATCCTCAGTGCGCTCGGCAAATCCCAGGATGAATTGCTTTCCGTCTCGCTGCTCGAAACGCTTTATGCCGCTCGATCGCTTGATCCGGAGCTTTGGTCCAAACTCAAGGCCCTGCATGGCAGCGCTCGCTTAAGTCCCTCGTTGGAACAGCGATGGACCGAGCTTGAGCAAAGCCTCGGGACGAACTGAACGAATGAAAATCCGCTCGATTCGGAGCGTGATCACTACGGAGGCTTTATGAATTCGACGAAAGGACTCTTGGCTGTAAGCAGTATCTTCGTGGCCATGCAGGTGCAGGCGGCGGATAAGTGCAAAGCGTGGACATGGGCGAAAGGCGATCGGGCGAAGGCTCAATTTTCACTCGCATCCCAAGTCTGCCTCAAGGCGACTCGCCCGGCCTCAGACGTAGTGTCTTCGGTGAAAGCCGTCGCCGGAGCGAACGGCTATCTTCTCAACGTTTCGATTCCTTTGCTTACAGGTGATGCGTCTCTCGCTTCGCCCGCCGCAGATGCGATCGATGCGGCAGCCAATCTCTTTGTCCTCGGACAAAAGGTTTGGAGTCCCTCCGTTTCACAGAAAACACCGAGCTACCAAAAGACCTTCTCGGTTCCAGCCCTCGATAAGGAGCTGCCCTATTCTGTCGCTCTCGGTCCGGTCACGATCAATCTACAAGCCGGAGTCCGTGGGGAAGCGGGAGTCGATGTTGCAGCTACTGCAACTCTGGCCCAAATCAATGGCTCGCTCAAGCCTCACGTGGATACGAGCGGATATGCTCTGATTCAGGCCGATGTCCTCATCGTCAAGGCCGGTATCCAAGGCAACCTGATCTTTGCCAAAGGCGTGGGTAATCTTGAAGGCAGCACTCAGATTGTTGAGAAAGATGAGGGCTTTTATCTGACCGGTGGTTTGAAGGCGGGTTATACAATCAATACACTGCAAGGCTCGGTAAAGGTCTTTGCCGATCCCATGGGAGTGGCTTTGGGCGATGCCAATGCCAGCCACGCCTGGGAAAAAGAGCTCTTTGCCTACGAAGGCTTCACCTTCGCCGGTAACAGCTTCGATCTCAGTATCCCTGAGACCTTTCTCTTTCGTTAAGTTTCTTTGATATGTGCCGAGACGCCCAGCGAGCTTTCATAAGCGAGCTGGGCTCTTTTTATTTCCTGCCCATATTTACCGCGAAATATAAAACCAAACATTTTCAGGACGAAGTAAGGGACCATGAGTTGTATCGTGGCTTCCTTGACCGAGACTTTGCCGTCTTTAAATACAAAATGACCAAAACTCCCGACCATCCCTGAAATGGCCAAGAAGAAGAGCCAAAGAGGATCCATCGTGATCAAAGCGGCGATGGGCCCACCAAAAAAGAAGATCATCGAAACGAAGTGAACCACAAAATTGCCAGGATGGGTGTGGCGAATGACAAAGCTGTCCCAGTCACTTAGATTTTTGCTTTCAAGAAAGAATGGGATGGCCCAGGCTCGCGGCGTGGGGTGGTCCTGAGCAAAGAGTTCAGAACGTGGCGGTAAATGTCGATCGGGTTTTATTTCTTCCCAATAAAATAGATCGGGGGCTTTGAAGTGATAATGGAGAAACAATCGATGCAAGATCTGACAGGTGAGTATGTAACCCACCAGGGCATCGAGATGTCGACCCTTTCTCGATTGAATGGAGCTGCTTTTCCAGAGCCTGACTACGCACTTGGTGAGAAGCGGGGAAAAGATTTGGGTGTCGTCCAAGACCTTCAGACTCAAATAATTGTTAAAAATAATCTTGCCGTTGGCGGTTGCGGCCAGCGTTTTCCAACTCATGCCGGGAGCCGCGGCGACGCTCTCATCATGCACGTCGAGGAATTCGAGCTTGGGCGGCAGGACATTGCGCAGTTTTCTGTGAAGGAGATAGGACAGAAAGGTCTTTGAAAATCCGTAGCGCGTCTTCGACTTGCTATTCTGCGGGCTGTTGCCGAAGAGGTTGGGGCGCGAATCAGGATAAATCAAATCCTTCACGGCATTGACCGGCGCTTCGATAGCCCAGAGATAGGCATGCAGGTTGTTGACGATCCCTTCCGGCGTGAGGTCTTTGGCAGCCAGCACTGGATTGTTCGCGAGTGAGGCCCGATTCGATTGGTTGTCACTCTTCGCTTCAAAAGCGCTTTCTTCCCATTGTCCCGATTTGAGCATTGTTACGTAGGTGCCGGGCCGGATCGAAATGAAGCCCAGAAAAGGTGAGGAATTCGGATGGCTCGCGCCGAGCAGGGATTCTGCAAAAAAGCGTGGGTTCATTTTCTTATCGAGATTCTTTACGCCAAATATACTTTTAATTTCAGATGCAAAATAAACCCGGCCCAGTTGTTCGGTGGCGTAGAGCGGCGCGAGACCGCTCCTGTCGCGAGCGGCCACGATGTGATCTTTGGACCCGTCCCAGATAAGAACAGAAAACACACCGGAAAACTCTGCAAAGCACTTCGGCCCATATTCCTCATAGGCGAAGAGAATAATTTCGTTATCAGTCTGCGCTCCAAACTGATAACCCAAATCACTGAGGCGGCGGAGCCAGGTCGAGCGATCCTGGAGCCTGGCCTCAGCAACAAGACTCATGGTCCCAGCTTTATTCAAGAGCGGCTCCAGACGATTGCCATTGCAATCGGCTTGGCCGAGACCGAGAAACGAATGCCAAAGGGCGTAAGACGCGCCCTCCGTATTTTTCAGATAGAGGGCTCGGGCCATGGCTTTAAGCTCATCCGTTTCAAGCTGCGGAGATTCGGGGGAAGTCCGGAGGATGGCGAAGATTCCACACATTGAAAACTCTTTTCCTGATGAAGGCGCTATACTTAATTCATTCAAGTGTCGAAGCTGAGTTCGGCAGATGACTCAGGTCCCGAGATTTTATGTTCTGCAGGGCCTAAAGTAAACCCAACATGGGACTATTCCCAATATACCAGGCTATGGAGTCTCCAAATGGCTGCTAACTCTAATCCCTCTCCAACCCCCACGCCGCCTTCGTCAGGCCGTTCCTGGCGACAATTTAAAGAGACGATCAGTCTCCTTATCCTTGCCTTTCGACCCCGCCGTGGACGTGCGGACCTGGTCTACAATATGCTTGGTACCCACAACAACCTCGCGGAAAAAAGCCTCTTCCTCAATCTTGGCTATTGGGAACATGCCAAGACCTATGACGAAGCCTGTACAGCCTTGGCTGAAGAGCTCGCCAAAGATGCAAGGATCAAAGATGGTGACGTGATTTTGGATGCGGGTTGCGGTTTCGGTGAAGCTTCGGCTTTCTGGAGTCATAAATATAAGTTGCCCAAAATTCGGGCGCTCAACATTACCAAGAGTCAGCTTGATGTCGCACGCGAGCGATGGAAAGCTCTAAATGTCGAATTCGTCGAAGGCTCGGCCATGGAGATGCCCTTCGGCGCTAATGAGTTTGATGCTCTGCTGGCCCTCGAATCTTCCTTTCACTTTCCCGATCGCCTCCAGTTCTTCCGCGAGGCCATGCGCGTGATCAAGCCTGGCGGAACTCTGGCGATTGCCGATTTTTTCCCGCTGAAACAAAAAGTGGCATTGAGCCAACGAGTAAAAGAATGGATCGGACGGGGGCTCTGGCAGATTCCAAATGCCAACTGGGTCGGCCTCGACAAGGTTCAGGGTCAACTCCAGGAGCTCGGCTTTGAAGCCGTTTCGCTGCGCGATATCTCCCCTCATGTGTTCCGTCCCTTCAAGACTTTCGCGCAAAAACGCATACAGGATCCGGTGATCGCGGAGCGCGTGCATCCAATGCTGCTGAAGGCCTGGGGTGGTCCGCACAGTGGTCTGGAACGATCGCAGTATGTGATTCTGATCGTTAAAAAGAAGTGATTGAGGCGGCGAGGCGACGTGAGTCGTCTTTTTCTTTGTGAGGTGGAGCTTCGATTCAAAGCTATTTCCATTAAATCGCAGCATGGAACGGGTAAGCCAACATGCGACTTTTCGATTCTTACCGCAAGGCATATTCGGAAAAATTGTTTTTGGTATCTAAAAACGTTTTTAAAGCTCCTGTATCTATCTTTATTTCCTAGGAAAAACATCTTGTATTAAGATTTCTTAATTCTGTCCGATAGCAACTTCTATAAGTTCCGGCTTGGTAAAGGAATAGTCATGCTACGAAACATATACTCCTTGCTAATCATCTGCACGATCACATCGTCATGCTTCAACGCACCAATTCAGTCGGTCGGAACTGTCGCACAGGGAAGAAAATTTGCTGCTTTTGTGAATGCAACCGATGTCTCCACAACCAAGTCGATAACGACGATTGACTCGAAGGCGACCGATCCCTTAAAGCTCTCCGTCAGTTCCAGCAACGAACTCAAAGGGACGAGCATCACAATCTCGCCTGGGTCCTTGCAGATTTCAACGACTATCGTCATTGAGCAAGGCGCCGACTTCGCCGATAGCTCCGCAAGCAGTGAAGTTTATCTCGCCAACGACGTGACCGTGACAAATGCTGGGAATGGTATCATTATTCGACCTTCTGAAAATTCCGTACTATCTAAGCCTATCCAGCTTAATCTTCCCTTGCCCGTTCTCACTGGTCTCCGCCTTGCTGGTGACATCCATTATGCCGTTTATTATAAGTATCTCGATCCGACTTCGAATCAACTTGTTACGGGCTTTCGCGTGGTCAATGGCGATAATGTAAAACTCGTCTACGATCAAGACAGCAAACAAGACACGATACAGCTTGAAGGTTTTTTCGGTATCTACTGGGTTGTGTCCTTGAGTCGGGCCGTTTTGCCCGCCGAGATCGAAGCTCCGAAAGCCTCGATCATTCCCATCGTGAATAAATCCAACACGGTTGTTATGAACACGACAGGTGTAGTGAAAGAAAGCGCAATTGTGGCCACCCAGGCCATTCCCGAGCTACTTTGGCCCAAACCGACTCTAAGTTTTGATGCGGCGTCACGTTCGGTTAAAATTTCCGTTAATGTCGATGCTAATTTTGGAGCGTCGGCCTGTAAGGTCGACCTTTTCGAGAGCACGACTAGCCTGAAGGGTATTTCCGTAGATACAAGCAGTCTCACGGGTGTGACGATTTCGATTCAAAAACTCGCAGCCCACAAACTCATAGGTCGCTTTGTCTGTGTCGATCCTCAGACTCGTACAAGTCTTTCGCCCTGGTCCGATGCTGTAGCCCTCGAAGCGTATACCCTTGCAACGATACTTTCGGTCGATACGACTGCCACCGCAGGCTTTTATAAAGAATTAGCTGAAATTCCCATTGCCGTTGTTTGGAATCGTCCGGTCGTTGTAGAAGGGATACCGAGTCTTTTTCTGAATCTAAGCGGCAGTCCAGCCAAGCATGAGGCCGTCTACGTCTCAGGATCAGGAACTACAACCTTGCTTTTCAAGTATATTGTGACTTCCGGAGAGGAAAGCGCGGACCTTAACTATGCACAGACAAACTCCCTTCTTCTCAATGAGAAAGGTCTGATCAAAGATAGCAACGCGGTTGCTGCTGTTCTTGACCTTCCAGACCCAGCCCAAGAGCGTTCTCTTGGCGGTCACAATGCAATCGTCGTCGATGCTGTTTCGCCGCTTGCGCCCGCAACGGTTAGCTTGGCAAATGCATACACCCATTCCGCAACTGTCAGCATGAATTGGGCAGCTGCGAGGGATGTTAATTTTAAGGACTTTACAATTCAGTTTTGTACGTTGAATACCTGTAGTGGTAGCTGTTCGAGCCCAGCGACCTTCACTTCGTCTCCGGGGAGTATTTCTGGACTGGCGGAAGGCAGTTATTACGCCTGCGTGAAACAATCCGATCTCGCGAATAATATATCAAAGACCACAACTTCGGCAGGGACCGTCACTGTCGATTTCACGCCTCCCACGGTCAATGCTGGTACCGATGTTTCGGCGAGAATTCCCTTTAGTTTGGCTGCTAGCGGCGCAGGAAGCACATACGCCTGGACGAAGGTTTCGGGGCCTGGATCTGTGACTTTCAGCGATAATGCAAGCCTTTACTCAACGGTGACCCCAACCGTGGACGGCGTGTATGTCATTCGACTCATGGCTACCGATCTTGCAGGAAATACCGCGACTGATGATATGAATATAACCTGGGATACAACGCCTCCGACCTTCGCTGGAATCGACGAGCTTATGCGTCTGCCGGGAAATACTTCCGCCTATCTCTTCTGGAAGCCCGCAGTGGACAACATCGCAAAACCTTGGGAGATAATTTATGATATTTGTTATTCAATGACTCCAGGTCAGTGTTTAAGCAGCTTCACAGCGACTACAACAGTTGGACCGAATATTTACGACGTTAAAATAACTGGTCTTTCAAGCGCTTCTGATTATGAGTTTGTAGTCCACGCCCGTGATCTTCACGGAAATATGGACACTAATACTATGGTGAAGAAGAACGACGGGCTCGCAGGAGTCACTTCTATCGCCACAGGCTATCTACATACCTGTGTGATTCTGACGAATGGCACCGTAAAATGCTGGGGCTTGAACGATTATGGGCAATTGGGCGATGGCACCTTCATGGATCGAAAAGCACCCGTGACAGTCCCGAATCTGAGCAACGTTCAATCCCTATCTTTGGGTAACTATCATAGCTGCGCGGTCACAATCGCTTCAGCGCTCTATTGCTGGGGTATGGGTGGACCTATCGGGGGCGGAGTTGCATCGGGTTCTAATATGCCAAGTGCGGTGACAGGTTTGGGTAACGTTGCGGCCGTTGCAGCCGGAAATCAATTTACCTGTGCCATTGCATCAGGTGGAGTAGTTTATTGCTGGGGTTATAACGCAAGCGGTCAACTTGGGAACGGGACAACTGCCGACAGCATGAGTCCTGTCAACACAGGTATCACTTCAGCGACTACGCTCACCGCCGGTGATTCGCATGTCTGTGCCCTTGCGGGCGGACTTATAAAATGCTGGGGTATGAATAACGACGGGCAGCTAGGGAATGGAAACACTATCAACCAAGCTATACCGGTCACTCTCGGCGCCATAGGCTCTGTTTCTAGCATTTCCGCAGGTGCCTCTCATACCTGTGCGCTCACCTCAGGAAGTTCTGTCTATTGTTGGGGCCTTAATACCTACGGCCAGGTTGGTGACCTAACGAACGTCAACAAAAGTGTTCCCACAGTCGTCAGTTCTTTAGCGGCTTCCTACCTTGTCGCGGGAGATAATCATACCTGCGCTGTGACAACGACCAATACGGTCAAGTGTTGGGGTCTCAATAATTTTGGGCAACTGGGTGACAACACGAGCAAGAACCAGAGTGGGCCTGTGTTGGTAAACGGTCTCTCAGGGATCTCTAAAGTTTCAGCGGGTGCTGGGATTACCTGTGCGACTTCAGTCTCAGGTGGTTATATTTCTTGCTGGGGACAGCAATTCCGAGGCCAACTTGGTCAGGATACAGACGAACGAAGATACGCCCCTGTGCGGAGCCTAAACCCGAACGGTACGACGCTAAAAATTGTGTCGGGTCAATCCCATAGCTGTAGCTTGCTTTCGAATCAACAGGTTAACTGCTGGGGTAAAGGGTTATTTGGGAATTTAGGGGACAACACTTTAAGTCCTCACTATACGCCGCAGCCCGTTTCAGTTTTAACGGCAGCGACTCAACTAGCAGCCGGGCTCAATCACAACTGTGCTATAAACGCTGGATCAGTTTATTGCTGGGGCTCCAATAATCTTGGACAAGATGGCGATGGGACCATTGTAAATAAACTGATTCCGACCTTAGTGAGCTTGGCCACTCCCAGCTTTGTTGCGACCGGAGCTAACCACAGTTGTGCGGTGATCTCAGGTGGAGCTGTAAAATGCTGGGGCCAAAACACTAACGGGCAGTTGGGTAACGGCTCGACGACAGCGAGCAATGTTCCCGTTGCAGTAACGGGGCTTACGAATGTTATTGCGCTGTCTTTGAGTGGAGATTTTAGCTGTGCAGTCCTTGATGCAGGAGCTGGGGTGAAATGCTGGGGTGCTAACAGTTACGGACAACTTGGCAATTCAACTTTTACGGATAGCTCGATACCTGTGATAAGTAACGGAGCGAATGGTGCTATTTCTATGGCTTCTGGCGGCAATCATAGCTGTACCGTCAATTCAGGTGGTGGCGTTCAGTGTTGGGGTTATGGATCTTATGGAGAGCTTGGTGATGGGGCTTCCGCTCATAGGAACGTTCCGACCTTAATATTTTCTCTCACGAACGTTACGAAGATTGCTGCCGGAAGCAATCACACCTGCGCTCAGCTTGCCGACAACTCGGTTAAATGTTGGGGTCTAGGAACGTCAGGGCAGCTTGGCAATTTTTCTTCGACCGGTGCCAACGTTCCAGTTGCACTCAACTGGCTAGGAACAACTTCGACCAGACTGTACCTGAGTGGATTCTACAGTTGTGTAGGGCGTGCAGACGGAAACTCCACGTGTTTTGGGGGGAGTGAGAGTGCTGTGTTCGCGGGTGCTAACCATTCCATCATTCAAGGACCGAACCGTGTTGCGCCTGGGGCTTAAGTTTGGACTCGGACGACTGCCTACTGGGCAGGTTCTGTGGCGAGAATAACCAAGATAAAACTCAGACGGTAATTAGCTCAATTTTGAACAAAGATTATTACAGAATTGGCAACACTGTTGGAGTGTGAGCTGGTGGAGATAGCTGGCGGAAACGCTGGCTATTTTTATGCATAGGTGAGTCCAGAAAACTCTGGGCTCACCGAAATCACTTTGATGACCAAAGCACTTCCGCATCGTTCAGGCGTTTGATCTGAAGCACGCCCTCGTCCGACAACTCGAGATAGGTAGGACCACTTCTCGATGTATCCGACGACCAAGGCACAGCATTGTCTTGGGTATGGATCACGAAGTTGCCGTCTTCCTGCATGTCAGCGCGCACGCCGCCTCGGCCATTGGCGCCTGCTTCCCAGATCTTCTCGTGCTTGCTGTTTTGGTAGATCACAAGGTTGCCCCCGTCT
>JACMPP010000012.1 GCA_014377445.1 Oligoflexus sp. | reverse complement strand
TCCTTTCGCGCCAAGAATCGCCCACAGCCAGGTATCCCGATCAACTTCGCTCTGCTGCTATTGAGGCTATCGCGGCGGGCATTAAACTCTCGCTCATGGCCCGCGCACTGAATATCTCTCCCACTCTGCTTCAGCAGTGGCAACGGCGTGTTCTGCTGCCAGTTCCGACCGAGGAATGCCCTCGGATTCTAAATGTTTTGCCGCCAAATCCCAGTACTTCGGTCCCGACCGGACTGCGCGTTTCTTATCAGAGTGATGCTGCGATTTAGCCGATTCCTCCATTCGCATTTTTTGAGAATTCAGCTACCGACCACATTCCCTCCCCTTTTCGGCAAAACTCAAGCTATATCTCAGTTTGAAAGAGGCCTCGACTTTCCAACTGCTGAAACCGCTCATGCACTTGCAAAAGCTCTTAAGCTAGGCCGTCGAATTACGGCCTCTTTGACATCTAAGGCATGGCCAGGATCTGATTGTTGATTGTTTCCCGCAAACCCTTATCCGGCGGCCCAGAGACTCATATTAGTGGCTGTCAAAAACTGGGCGTCGCTTGTGCGCCAAGGTGTTGGCATTTTCGACGGCCTACTCTTAAGCTTGATCATCGAATGTATGAATTGCTCATGGTTCGTGACATTATCGCAAAAAAAGGTGGTCACGGCTTAGATGTCGTCTTGAGGAAAGCAATTTGATAGCCGTACTCGGTCGATCTCAAGGACTCAAAAAAGCCTTCGCACGAAAGATCGACAAAGGACTCAGCCCCATACTCGCATAGGCAATCCTGGCCTCTTCATTCACATGATAGACCTGCGGCGTCCCCTGGACGGCTAATGATTGCGTAGAGGCCGCTGACTCATCCGCGTAGACGGCAAATGCATAGCCCCGAATCTTCGCCTCGTCAAAGACCACCTTAGGCTCTTCGCCCACACTGATCGCGACAATATCCTCCGCCGCAATCTCTTGGTTCTTCACCGCACGATCAAAACGATCAAGTTCCAGCTCACAGGGCTTGCACCATGTGGCCCAGAAAATGATGATCTGCTTTTTGGATTGGTGGGGGAAAAATGTGGGCGATCCACTGGAATCGACGACAGCAAAAGGCGCAACCACCTTGCCTTCGACTCGATAATTGGCAATCCAGCTTGGCGCGCGCTGGACAAGGAGAAACATCATCAAGGCCCAGAGCGACAGACTCATAAGCTTTTGGAAACTAGGCTTCGACCAAGACTGCCAGTCAACTTTCATAGCTTCTCCAAAAGCAAATTAGACTTATTCTATAACAGCAGAGCCAATACAAACTTCACCATCGTAGATCACCGCGTACTGACCCGGAGCGATCCCGCCATCCGCTTCAGCCAGGTGAATCTGCATGCGATTGTCAGACAAATCTTCCAGACGGCAAGCCGTAGTCCTTACCCCGTGACGAATCTTAACATGAAAGTCACGAGCAAAATTCTCAGGCTTTTCGAGCCAATGGATTTTGCCAACATCGAAACTGAGCTGAGGACGATCCAAACGCGCTTCGTTGCAGCTCACAAACACGACATTCTGTGCCGGATCCTTCTGCACAACAAACCAAGGTCCGCCTGACAGCCCGAGGCCTTTGCGTTGACCGATCGTATGGAACCAAAAACCTTTGTGTTTACCCAGGACTTTGCCCGTCTCAAGTTCGACAATCGAACCGTTTCTTTCACCCAGGTGCGCTTTTACAAATTCGCTAAACTTAAGCTTGCCGAGAAAGCAGATCCCCTGGCTATCCGGGCGATCCTGTGTCGGCAGATCGTAGAAGCTCGCGAGCTTGCGCACATCCGCCTTCGGCAGGTGACCGATGGGGAAAAGCGCGCGATCAAGCTGTTTCTGCGAGAGGCGCGATAGGAAGTAGGTCTGATCCTTGATCGGGTCCACACCCTTAAGCAGCCGGGCCGTAGAATATTCGGCCCTTTCCACCCGGGCGTAGTGTCCCGAAGCAATATGCGTATAACTCTCGTCGATTAAATCGGCAAAGGCACCGAACTTCACGTTTTCGTTGCAGAGAATATCAGGGCTTGGTGTGCGGCCGAGTTTCAATTCCTCGACGGTATGGGCCACCACGCGATCCCAATAGGCGCGCTGAAGGGATACGATTTCGAGCGGAACGCCGAGCTTTTCGCAAACGCCGCGCGCGTAGACAAGATCCTCTTCCCAGGGACATTGCCCGAGGTACTGAAGATCATCTTCAAGCCAGATTTTGAGATAGAATGCGGTAATGTTTTGCTGGCCTTGGCGTTGAAGTTCAGCCAGTGCGACTGAGCTGTCAACACCCCCAGATAGGAGCATAGCGATTTTCATAGATCTTAACCCTTCCCGTTGAAGGCGGACGGTTCTTATGTCAGGAGTTGGTCTATCACAGCGAGAAAGAAGGGAAAAGGGCTGTTTTAGCGGGGTGGAAAAGCGTTGAAAAAGGTCAATATTTTCAGGCGATCTGAGGAAACTTCGGCCTAAAGAAGCACGCTCCGCTTAAAGAGCATGCCTCGTTTTATTCAACGGCTGCCAACAGCATCGCCTGCATTAAGTTCAAAATCTCCCGACACACTGTCAAAGGCGATCTTGGCTTTCACAGAATTGCCCTCGCTTGTGCTGCCTTTCATCTCTTTGTTCCCAAAACCCTCGTTCACAGTTCCGCCCTTAGGCATTCCTTCAAAATCGCCCGACACCGAGTGCAGGTCGTAGGTATATTCCAAAGTCTTAGGAATCTTCAGACGAACGCCACCCGAAACGGTGTGCGCACTCAAACTCTCGAACGCGCTTGGAAAGTTGACATCAAAATCACCGGAAACGCTCTGCAACACGATGTCCTTGGGCGACGCGCCGCTGATTCCTTCGGGCGTGCGGACTTCGCCGCTGACGGTATTAATTTCGAGCTTCGAACTTGGCCAGCTATTTACCGTTACGTCACCCGATGCAGTATTCAACATAAGTTCAGACCAAGCGATTTTATCGCCCAAATCGATCGTTCCAGAGATTGTGCCGATGCGGAGACTGCCTTTAAAGGCCTCCGGCAGATCGAGATCGGCGCTTTGAGCCCCACTCGGTTTCACGTCGATAACAAGCTTTTTGCCGTCCTTGCTGATCGTCCATTTTTTAAGACGAACTTCGTGAAAACGCACAGCCAGTTTCCCTGGCACCGAGCGCACGATCCATTTGGTGGAAACCGAACGGATCTCGATCGAATCGACATCCTCAGTGGGAGGCAACTCAGCATCGACTTCGGAGCCCTCGCCATCGATCATCTCGTCGATATCATCGTGGCCAATCCCAGAGGGATCGTCGTGATCGCCAAAATGAAAGCTAAAATTGCCACCATTCTGCGCCACCGAGGAATTGAAGGTCTGCTCGATGCAACTCACCCCCTCGCAGCGACTGTCGAAGAAGCGACCTATCGAAAGGAACACGATCACCAGCGCCCCGAGAATCATAGCCAAACGTAGAGTAATTTGTTTCATGTCTGATGTCCTTACGCAGCCACGAGGTTGACGTTAAGTTTGATGTAGCGAAGGATCATCGTGATCGACAATCGCGTGATGCTGTAGAGCCCAACACCCAAGAGCAGCGACAAGACCCCTGTTCCGAGCGAATAGAAGAGAATCGCATACTGAGCGGACGCATTGGGTAGAACCAGATGCGCTGTCGATCCGATGATACCGATGACCACAAAGACTCCACTCACCAAAGTACCGACACCGACCATGATCCAGGCCACAGCAAGGAAGATCCCGAGAGCAAGCACCGGCCATAGAATAAAAAAGAAGTTGAAGAAGAGGAGTGAGAGCATGACGATCAATCCCCGAATAAGGTGCATCATGCTTTTGCCAAAGCCCTGGCCTTCGGACGGCGATTGCCACTGCTCAAAGTGATAGTCCGCGAGATAAGTGCGCGCCAAAAATCGTGGATCCCCGAAGTTTCTGGCGATATCCTCTTCACTCTTACCGCGCTCTTTGCCTTCAAAGAAATGGGAGCGATAGTCGGCAAGGATGTCTTCACGCTGATCGATTGACAAAGGCTGAAGAGCTTCTGAGAGTTCTCCGATAAATTCTACTTCAGTCATGGCTTATCAACCTCTTCGAGTAACTTATTCATGGATGCCGAGAAAGTTTCCCACTCTTGCCTTTGCTCGAGATATATAGTCTTACCTCTTTCGGTAAGTCGATAGTATTTTCGAGGGGGCCCCTGGTCGGATTCCTTGAGATAACTATCGAAGAGTCCGTCGTTCAAGCAACGCCGGAGAAGGGGATAAATGGTCCCTTCACTTATGTCTATATGGCGAGATATGATCTCAACCAGCTCGTAACCGTAGCGGTCTGCGCGCAATAAAGCGCCCAGAACACAGAGTTCCAATGTGCCCTTTTTAAGCTGTGTACTCATGCAAAGCTCCTCTCAGATTTGAAATTAACACCTAGTAGCTTGCATTGCAAGGTAGATCGTCAAAGTCTGTCAGGGAGCGCTTTTCACCAAAGGGGGCTTGCCGACAGGTCGACTCAGCTTGTATGGTATGGGCTCTTACGAGGGGGATCTTCTGATGGAACTTGAGATGAACGAGAGCGGCGATGAACGCGTGAAGACGATCCTCGTGGATCAATACGAACATTCCGAAGCTGGTTTGAAACTCAAACTCAAAGAGATGGCAATCTACCTTCTCAACGAAGATGACTTCGATATTTCACCCAAAGATTTCAGTCCTGAATTGCACGAGCATGCGATACCCAAATTCGAAATGGCCCGCATCTATATCCTCGTCTGCGCCATGACTGGCGATAAGCTTGGTTTCACCGCCGCAGATCGTGACAGCGACCCTGTGTATCCTATTTACGAGAGCGCCTATCAAAAGCTGGTCCGTACCGAACGGGACCGCAGCCTCTTTCTCGGGATCGCCAAGGTCGGTCAAGAATGTGGCTTCCTAAGCGAAACCCAACTCGCAGCCACTCATTGATTTGACTTGGGGGATGCTCCGAAAACTGTTACAAATCAGGCGTAAAAGCATGATTTGCAGTGAAAGGTTCCCAGGCGATGAATTCTTCTTCGAAGCCCTTGGCTCTCCTATCCGTCACCGACAAAACCGGCCTTATTCCCTTCGCGCGCGAGCTTGTGGTCCTTGGCTACGAGATTCTATCGACCGGAGGCACCGCAAAGCTTCTTCAGGACGAACAGATCCCATGCACCGAGGCTGCCGTCTACACAGGCAGTCCAGAGACTCTAGACGGTCGCGTGAAAACGCTGCATCCGAAGATCCATGGCGGCATTCTCTACGATCGCAAAAAACCAAGTCACGTCGAGCAGATCAAAGAACAAGGCATTCGCCCGATCGATCTCGTCGTGGTGAATCTCTATGACTTTGCCAAGAAAGCCCTTGAGCAAAAACTCGATCTCCCGAAGGCGATTGAGTTCATCGACATCGGCGGCCCCTGCATGCTGCGCGGGGCATCGAAAAACTACCTTTCCTGCTTGCCTGTGATCGACCCCAGCGATTACGATAATGTTCTTGAACAGCTTCGCCGTGGCGAGCTGTCGAGCGATTTCCGCCGGGTTTTAGCGGGTAAAGTCTTTCGCCATATTTCGCGCTACGATGGGATGATCGCATCTTACTTTGAAGGCACTCACGAAAGCGCTGCCGAAGAAGACAAGGGCCTAGCGACCCAGATCAAACTCGACCTGGAAGTCGTGCAATCGCTGCGCTACGGGGAAAACCCTCATCAGCACGCGAAGTTCTATAAAAGCAGCCTGAGCATTTCAGGTGGTTTGCAGGACGCGAAGATTCTTCAGGGCAAAGAGCTCTCTTACAACAATCTTCTCGATATCGATGGAGCCACACAGCTTGTCGCTGATTTTCCTGAATACAAAGCCGTAGCCGTGATCAAACACAGCAATCCCTGCGGTGTGGCGATCGGCACAAAGAGCGAAGATCTCCTGGGCATCTATCAAAAAGCCTTGGCGGCCGACCCTAAATCCGCTTTTGGCGGTATCGTTGCTTTCAACAGTGAAGTCGACGTGGCGACGGCCAAAGCGCTGTCTGAGATGTTCCTCGAATGTATCGTGGCACCGAAGTTCAGTCTGGAGGCCCAGCAGGTCTTGAGCACGAAGAAGAACCTTCGTCTGCTCGAACTCCCCTACCTCCTCAATACCGACAAAGCGACGAAGCAGTTTGATATCCGTTCGGTTCTAGGCGGCGTCCTGGTGCAGGAACACGATCTCGTTCGCACCGAGAAGGCGGCCTGGAAGCTTGCCAGCAACAAAGCGCCTTCAAGCCAGGAAGAGACGGATATGATCTTTGCCCAAAGGGTCTGCAAGCACGTCAAGTCCAACGCGATTGTCTATGCAAAAGACGGCAGGACTATCGCAGTCGGAGCAGGTCAAATGAGCCGGATTGATTCCGCACAATTTGCTGCACAAAAAGCCGCAGAATTTGGCCACTCCCTTAAGGGAGCCGTAATGGCGAGCGATGCCTTTTTCCCTTTCCGCGATTCCGTGGATACGGCCGCAAAGCTCGGGATTTCAAGCATCATTCAACCAGGTGGGTCGATGCGGGATGAGGAATCCATCAGCGCTGCCAACGAACACGGGATGGCGATGGTATTTAGTCAAATTCGTCATTTTAAACATTAAAATCCAGTCGTATCGATTGCTTGAAAGCCCAGATCGTTTCGATTTGGGCTTTTTTCTATCGACAGCTTTTCAGTGCACTCCTAGAGTGTAGGAGAATCTAGATTTAGGAGTTTTTATGCCTACGCCACTTAAAGATACGACGAAGTCTGACAAAACCGGAACTGGCAGCAAGTCCGATGTAGCAGAACATCTCCATAAGGCTGTTTGTAGCTCATACGTGCTCTTTGCTAAGACCCAAGGCTACCACTGGAATGTGGTCGGTCCTCAGTTCTACTCCCTGCACAAAATGTTCGAAGAACAATATAACGATCTCTTCCTTGCGATCGACGAACTCGCCGAACGCGTGCGTGCTCTCCAGTCGAAAGCGCCCTTCAGTCTCCAGGAGATGCTGAAAACCGGTAGCATTCATGAGCAGACCAAGCTCCCGAACGCTGAAGAGATGGTCAAAGACCTGATCACTGGCCATGAAGCCGTCGTTGTCGATCTAAAGTCGGGCATTGAATCCGCTGAAGCGGCTGACGACGCAGCGACTGCCGATCTCCTTACAGGTCGCCTTGAAGTCCATGGCAAGACCCTCTGGATGCTCCGCGCAACCCTGCAAGGCTAAGCTCCTTTCTGAAGTCGAATCCATTGAGCCAGTGATTATTTATTTATTTTAATCACTGGCTTTTTTGTGCTCTGGGGCCAAGTGCATTTGAATAAATTCTGCACCTACCCCCCCTTTAACTGAGCTGAAAGGCGCAGATTAGAGGTTGTCTTTTTTTACATATAATCTGCCAGAACCTAAAGCCCTTAAACAGCAAGGTTTTTCGAAAAAATCTTCGACCGGCCCCCGCTCGATTCCAAGTAATTATTAGTATAACAAAATGATTATATTAATGAATTCGTTCGATCTACATTTCCCGATCCCACCACCGAAGAATATCAAGTAAGTCGTGTCTTTGCCCAAGACATTTAGAGGAAGGATCAAACCTATGTATCTCAAACCCCTATCGACTCTTGCATTCGTGCTTGCCGGTCTTCTATCCGGACCAACAGCTATGGCCCAGAGCGAAGAGTCTGGAGTCGAGGCCATTAAGATTTTTGCATACGGAGAGAGCTGCGCTCAGCTTGGACAGCTATTGCGGGTCGAACTCGTGGGCATCACGCACCCCACCTACGAAGAACAATTTTCGAATTTTTGTAAGCCGGACAGTGTCTATCGTTGTGATGACTACAACGCCTTGGTCACCGGTCTCGGAAAGCTGGAAGACAACGGCCAGTACTGCCGCTATCTCCCCGCTAAATAGAAAGTAGTCATTGGACTTTAGAGAAGACTTGCCGCTTTCGATGCCAGCTCACTACGCTCACCTTTGGTGAGGGTCACGTGGGCTGAGATCGCCTCCTTACGGAATCTCTCGATAACGTAAGTTAAACCATTATTCTGCGAATCCAAATAAGGATTATCGATCTGGTAAGGGTCACCCGTGAGGATGATCTTCGTGCCTTCGCCGGCGCGGGTCAAAATCGTTTTGACTTCATGCGGCGTGAGGTTTTGGGCTTCGTCGACGATGAAATACTGCGAAGGCAGCGATCGGCCACGAATGTAAGTCAAAGGCTCAACCGCGAGCATCCCCTGGTTGATAAGCTCCTGATGACTCTTATTCATCCCCTTCTTACGACCGCTGGTGCTGCCGCCCAGGAGGAGCTCAAGGTTGTCAAAGATCGGCTGCATCCAGGGATTGAGTTTCTCGTCCAAGTCCCCGGGGAGGTAACCAATGTCGCGTCCCATCGGGAAGATAGGCCGTGAAACGAGGAGTTTCTGATACTGATCTTCATCGGTCGTCTTGACGAGACCGGCGGCGATCGCCATCAGGGTCTTCCCTGTTCCTGCCTGGCCGCTGAGAGTCACCAGACGAATTTTGTCGTTCAGGAGACATTCAAGCGCCATGGCTTGTTCCATGTTCCTTGGAAAGATCCCCCAAATGCCTTCGGTGCGGGGATCGACCATTTTGATAATCTTTTCGGCTCCATCATAGATACCAAAGACGGATGCGCTGGGGTCATCCTTGTCTTCCAGGATCACGAACTGGTTCGGATAGAATTCGCCTTCGAGGCGAATCTCCCGATCGATATAGAACTTGTTGATGACCGCGGCCTCAACCGTCATCTCCAGGACGCCCGTATACATGTGCGAGATATCGACTTTATCCGCAGCAAAATCCTCAGCCGCAAGTCCGAACGCATCCGACTTGATACGGAGGTTCGTATCCTTGGTGACGATGATGACGCGGCGCGTGTCACCGAACTGTTTCTGAAGGGTCATTCCGATGGCCAAGATGTGGTTATCCGTACTGCTTGCGAGAAGCTCCGGAAGGATATCCATATTGTGCCCAAGATAGACGTAGAGCTGACCCGAATCTTCGCGATCGTCGAAGAGTTTAATCCCCGAAGAAAGTGTTCCGCGCGTCCTGAGCTTGTCGAGTACTCGAGAAACCTCTCGGGCATTTCGTCCAATATCGCTCTGATCCTTTTTGAAAGTATCGATCTCTTCGATGACTGAAATCGGAATAACCACATCATTGTCATCAAACTTAAAGATACTTAAAGGATTGCTCAGAAGAACGTTCGTATCCAATATGAAGACTTTCTTCATTCAGGTACCCCGTGGCCTATGGCCTGTATTGATGATGTTGGCTGATTCTCCAGATGTAACATACTTTTCCTACTTGCAAAAGCTGGGACTGAGGTAATTTCTAAAAAACGGAAAATTAGGCAGCTCGTTTCCGCGTATTAGGCAGGCCGAGCCACTCCTCTCCCAGAGCTTCTCCAAGCGAAGCTCAGACAGCAAGAGGCTTTGATGACTTTGAACTTCTCTTTGCGGCTGTGGAGAAGGCTTTGCCGCTTATTTAGGCGATGCGAACCCGGGCATGTCCAATTTCTGCGAAAGCACCGTCCATGAATATTTTCCAGATCGAGGCCCCTCGAGTTTCGCTGACAAAGCGAGCGTCAGGAGTTATGCTGAACAGAGCAAACCATGACTGCGGAGGCGAAAATGACAGAAGTGAATGATCTTCTGCATCAGCTCAATCAAGAATCACGCACTCTTTTTCAAGAACGTCAGGTGATCCTAAGTTTTAGCGGATTTCTGAACCGTTTACGCGAACGACCTTCGCACATGATCAGAAACTCCGCGCAGTACCTGTACGATACCTTCAACCACTTTGGATCGTCATCGGTGAGCCAAGACGGCCACACACGCTGGCGAATATTCGATATAGGAACTCACAAAAACGTTCCAATCGTTGGCTCCGAAAGCGTTCAGGACGAAATCTACAAAATCATCACTGGTTTTGTACGCCAGGGCTATTCTAATAAATTATTGATGATGCATGGCCCCAACGGGTCCGCTAAGACTTCGATCGTGGAGTCCATCGCCCATGCGATGCAAAAATATTCGGAGACGGAGGAGGGGGCTGTCTACCGCTTCAACTGGATCTTCCCCACCGACAAGAGCCTTACGGCCAAGGCCATGGGCGCTCACGGCCCGATCGGCTTTACCGGTGACGCGGGCGAGTACAATGCCCTTCGCGAGGAATCCTTCGCCTTTCTTGAGGAAGCGAAGATCGCCTCGAAGATTCCTTCGGAATATAAAGAAAATCCGGTCTACCTGATTCCGGCCCCCCATCGCGAGACCCTGCTCCGCCGCTGGCTAGCCGTCGAACAGAACATCCCGGAATCCGAAGTTGAAATCCCTCAGAACCTGATGATGGCCGGCCTCTCCAAGAGAAATCAGCTTATCTTTGAAAATCTCCTGGCGGCCTATGACGGCGACCTGGGCAAAGTCCTTCGCCATGTTCAGGTTGAACGCTTCTACTACTCCAAGCAATACCGGGTGGGCGTGAGTACGGTTGAGCCCCAGATGTCGATCGATGCTTATGAGAAACAGCTCACGATGGACCGCAACATCGCCAACCTACCCCCTGTGCTTCATAACATCAGCTTCCACGAAGCCGAAGGTCCTCTGATCGAAGCTAACCGCGGGATCCTGGAATTCTCGGATATGCTCAAGCGCCCGATCGAAGCGTTCAAGTACCTTCTTTCGACCGTCGAAAAGGGAACCGCAAACCTCCCCTCCTCAACGGCTCCGCTGGATATCGTCTTCTTTGCGACGACCAACGAGAAGCACCTCGATGCGTTTAAGACCATCCCGGACTTTGCCTCGTTCCGTTCGCGCTTTGAACTCCTGACCGCACCTTACCTCCTCCGCCCGAGTCAGGAAGCAAAGATCTATGAACAGGATCTGAAAGCCCTGGCCAAGAGCAAGCCGATCGCGCCGCACACGATCGAGATGCTTTGTCTCTGGGCCGTCATGACAAGGCTCAAGCAGCCGAACCCGGACTACTACGACACCAAATATAGAGCGCTGATGTCACGACTCGACCCGCGCAGCAAGATTCGTCTCTACGAAGGTGAGTCTCTCCTTCCTGCCTTCAAACCGCAGGAGGAATCTGCGATTTACGAACTGCGTAAGGACATCAACGAGGAATACACCAACGTTGTGGCCTACGAAGGACGCTTTGGAGCCTCGCCCCGCGAGATCCGCAGCATCCTCTATCGCGCGGTTCAAAATCCAAAGCATGAGAGTCTGACCCCCATGGCAATATTTGAAGAGCTTGAGCGTCTGGTCAAAGACCGGACCGTCTACGAGTTCCTTCAACTCGAACCGCGCGGCAAATACCACCAACCCCACGAGTTCATCCAAGCCTGTCGCCGTGACTTCGCCGAGATCTTCGAGAAAGAGGCGACCTCCGCGATGACCCTGGTCGATGAAACGCAACATGAAGCTCTCTTCAACCGTTACATCGAACATCTTGTGGCTCAGGTGAAGAAAGAAAAGATTTTCAACAAGTCGACCAGCTCTTATGAGCAGCCGAACGAGAATCTCATGAAGGAAGTCGAGAAGATTCTGAAGATACCAGGTCCGGCCGACAAGCATCGCGAAGCACTGATAGGGCGTATCGCGGCGACCAAGATCGAGCGCCCGACCGAGGCCATCAACACGTCGAAGATCTTCCATGAATATCTCGATACGATGAAAGCCCACTACTACGACGAGCAGAAGAAACAGGTCGACGACAACTTCAAGGTTATGCTGGCGATCGAAAACAACGATGCCTACAACTACAGCAAAGAAGAACTCGATCTGGCCGAGAGTACCTATAGACAACTTGAAACGCGTTATGGCTATACGAGAGCCGCCGCAGCCGAGAGTCTCAGGTTTCTCTTCACTTCCAGGACTCAACCTACTGTTTAGCTCGTCAAGCCCGTCCCGTGCGACGGGCTTTTTCTTTGTCATTTTAGTCAGTGCTTCACTATGCTCATCCCCTAAGCTCTCACTTTTTCTCCATCGACCATCAGGAGTTCCTCCATGCGAACCCAGTCCCTCTTGCTTTCGGCAAGTTCGATAGAACGGCTGTGGGAACAAAAGTCTGATAGGAGAAAGGCAGAGTCGACGCAAAACTTGTCCATCCAAAGGAATCTTGAGCTTTTACACAGATTCGAAGGCCTCGGCTCGGAACAAGCTCCGTATCATCGGATTTTGGAATCATCAAAGCGAAATTGAGGGTTTTGATAGCAACCAAACATTCCATTTGAAAGAGGAAGCGACCGCCGCCGTTGGCGTTGAGACCTTGGAAGGTAATCTTATCGATCTTGTAGGTTGGAACGAGGTCGCCGGCAACAGTGATGCTATGGCTCTCGCCAAGACTGTCGCTCGTGATCGGTTTCGCATCGCCGGCCTGGATAATGGCGAAGCTGTAGCTGATGCTATCTGTGGCCTGAACCGGACTGGAGAGTTGGCTCTGAATCGTGAGAGTGATTTTGTTCGCGCCACTGCTATCGGTGAAGGTTGCCGTGCCGCCTTTGGCAAAGCTTGTGAAACCACTTGCGCCAGTGTTGGCAGATGAATAGGCGATCCCATTGACGTTGAGGCTCGCAAGTTTCGCCAGACAGTTAGTATCGGTCGGTGCGGCCTCTGTTGCAGTGGCCGTCTACACATAGGCTGAGCTCCTTTGGATCGTTCGTCTGAGAAGGCCAGTTTAGAGTTGGTCTGGACCTGTACGTGGGAACAAGCGCGAAACAGTTCCGGTGTTTCGGCAAGTCGCTGTGTTTTCTAATATAAAATTTCAATAGGAGGGGTCTGGAGCATAAAGGGCGGGTAAAAATGGCGAGGATTAGGCTCATTTGCCTAGAGTTTAAAGATCTTTAATTTGTGGGAAAAATTTGATTTCATGAAGATTTTTGAAGCGTCTCAAGCGGAAGATGATTCTTCCATCAGGCACAGGCGATTGCCTCTTTTATAACCTGACTTCGGAAACGAGCTCCCCAATAGATTGGTCTTTCTTTACAAATCATAAGGTTGAGCAATCTGAGCCGCCAGAGCTTTGGGGCACGGCTCGCTGTGTCGAAAGCCCGACTAAGCTAGCTGAATTCTCAAGAAATGCCAGAGTGATGCTGCGATTTAGCCGATTCCTCCATTAGCATTTCTTGAGAATTCAGCTAACGACCACATTCCCTCCCCTTTTCGGCTAAGCTCTAGCTACCTGCCCAGCGGAAGACCCTAATTTTTCACATTAGCTTCGTAGACGCATGGCCAAAACCTCCTCTTGGAGATATCATAAGGTATTCAGGAAAAGATTGAGGTTTCGCGTGTGATTCGATTCATTTGGATAGCCTTATGCCTCTATTTTCCTATCGTAGCTAGATCCGAGACCCCTTTGCGCATCGTCCCGGGAAAGCAGACAGGATTAATTACGTTTCGCTCTCAAAGAGATCTCGATCCTTCTGCCTCAAAAGTATGGATGAAATTCTGCAATCGCCTGGGTCGGGAGTTATCGTATCCAGGGCCTGGCTTTCTTTCTTCCACTACCTGCCAAGCATTCGACTCTCCTCGGCCCTCATACTCGCGCAGCTGGCACGTTGAACTGATCGAGAGAGAAAGTTCGTTTGAGGTAAAGCTACATTTTTTCGGAAGGACTTCATCCCAAGAAATTCGAAGCTTGAGCTTTCCTATTAAAGAGCCGGTTCTAGAGCATTTGGAGAGTGATGTCTTGCCTGTGGCATTGGCGAGGATGCTAGTCGAGACGAACCCAACCGGACGGGCCTATAGGCATAGCGAGGGCGGACCTTCGTTCCTTACTCGAGGAGAGCTTTTGCCCTTTCCTCAGGATTTGCTTGTCTATAAGCTTTTTTTCGACAAAAAAGAGGGGCTTTGGCTGCCAAGGTTATATGCCCACACTACTAAGGTCAAAAATCGCGAGACTATTGAGGCCAGTGAAAAAGCCCATTACGAGGTCGATGAAAGCTATCGCCCCCTCGAGATCGGGAAGGGCTATTGGGTGAGGGGTCTGGATCATGAGGAAAGGCAGAGCAAATATCAGGCCATCGTCACAGGAGCCTTGGAGGGAAAGAGTGCTTTTTCCCAATCGAAAGAATCCAAAATAAAAAAAATCGAAAGGAATAAGAATTTTATCGACGATAATTTGCTCGGGAGTCTAGGGTCCAGCTACGCAGGATTTCGCTATGGAAAATCCATCGCCAAATCGGATTCTATAATTACGCAGGTAAATATGGTTTCGATCCTCGCTGAGATTGGCGGCGGTCCCTTTGCGGGACTACGCGGTTACTACGATCTCTTCCCGGAGTTGAGACAGGGAAGCGGCAGTGATCTAGAATATTTTGAGCTTCGGCGAGCCTCGCTCGGGTGGGCCTTTAGCTTCGAGTTGCCACCTTTGATAAGCCCACTGTTTACCACGGTCAACATTCAACCCAAGATCGGTTTGCTTGATCTCAAGTCCCATTTTTATGCGACAACCCTGGACGGCAAAGCCGGACTCGATTTTAACGTAAAAAATATTTTTGACCTGGCTTTAGAAATCGGAGTGGAAAAAACCTCGACTTGGTATCGCAGTCGTGTATGGGGCTCTATGAGTACAGCGAACCTAGGTATCTCAGCGAAAGGTGCCGTTACGGTTAAGAGTCTGCGAGGTGGGATAGATTTATATTTTGATCTTTTTCAATCGGGACGATGGGATGTGAATCTTTTAACATTTGTGAGCCTCGAAACCTTAGACATTTCTAAGGATTCGGGGGCGCCTGACCTGATGAGTCCCGAAATTTATTCAGTTAGTTCCAATCTTGCCTTTTTAGGACTTGGATTTACTTTGTCTTGGTAGCGTCGGATAGGGTGCGATCGCAAAATCCTTTGTTTTCTGTGAGGATCGTCTCGAACTATTCTCATGGCGAAATTAAACTAAAATTTTATCTTAATTAAATCAATAATTTGCTTAAAAAATAGTACAATTCTTCAGGTTTTCTGGTGAAAGTCCGACCCCTTAATTATGACGATGAGGGACGGAGATCTCATGCTGAAGGCCTTCCACACGATCTTGAGTATTGCAGTATCAATCGGCCTCTTAGGCTGTCAGGGAAATACGAAAGTTAAGACTGCTAGGAGCACCAATGCTAACAAAAAAACGGTCCTCAGATACCAGCCAGGAGCAAAGATAGTAGTCGAACAGACGACAGAAAGTTATCCTGTCAGCCTCATTGATCCCGCCCAGGTTTGCAACACTGTAACCTTTTATAATCAAAACGGCGATTTGGTTAGGGGCACACATAGCTGTGATGGTGCCGGAGTTAATCCTTCTGACCCCAATCTTAAAGCGGAAAACATCAAGGCTGGCATCGTCATCGGAACTATTGAAGGCATTGTCAAACCAAGTCCTATCGACTGCAATGCTGGCAATCTCTCAGGATGCGTGACGACGAGTACCTACCGGTCTATGGATCTTTCCGCTGCCACGGCTATGACAGACCTGACGATGACCAACTTCAACGCTACGATCGGCACTGCTGCTGCCTTCGAATTCTGGGATTCTACTGGAGCGCGCAATCAGGTGACGGGAACCAGCAACTTGAGCGTTGACAATGTTAAGTCAGGCGTGATGATTTTTGGAGTGACTGGAGATTACCCCTCCGCGACTTACACTCTTTCTTCAGCATCAGGCACTGCTGATCTCGATGCTGCGACCTTCGATGCTAAAGCAAAATCAGGGGCCGCTTTCGAATATTGGAATTCCGCAGGCGGCTACCAGACAGGTACTGGGGATGCAGATATTATTGCCAGCAATATCGTATCGACAGCGACCATCTTTGGGCTCACAGGGAATTTGACAGCACCAGCGGCGATTGATCCTTGGAATGTTCGAGTTGGATCAGTAATCAATGGCGTGACGGGACAGCTCAAGACGAGTTGTCGGAATCGAGCGAATACAAGTCTTTGGGACACAAGCGTGCCTTACACAGTCTCAACGGTTGATGCCACAGCTGATACCCTCACGATTACCGGCCATTCTTTTACCTCGAATATGACGGTAAGAGTCGGCGCTTCCACTGCTCCTACTGGAATTACGATCAATAGCACGACGTACTATGTTATCGTTGTGGACGCCAACACCATCAAGCTTTCGGCAGCAAGCGGTCCGGGAGCTCAAGTTGATATTACGGCAGTCGGGTCCAATGTCACGATCTATGCATGGAGTGATGGAACCCTTCATTGGTGGGATACGATCGATGATTACAATAATAATCTTGTCTATCCGACCAGTTTGGTTGCAAGCTGGAGCAGCGACACCGATTGCAATTACAGCAACTGGCAAGATCTTACGGCCGATGGTGCCTGTGATACAGCAGCAGATAACTGCATCATGAAAGACAAAATCTCGGGCCTTACATGGAGCGAGTCTCACCCAGTAGCTGCTGCTGCTGCTGCCACGACGACATTAAGCTGGCAGAAAGCCATTCAGCACTGCAATAATTTGAGTTTTGGGGGCTTCACGGGTTGGCGTTTGGCGACGCAAAAAGAATTGATGGAAGCTTATATTCATGGTATTCGAGATGTAGGATATAACGGAGTCGGCACTATAAGGGCTTTAGGGAGCACGCATAATAACAATCTGTTTATTTTAGATATCGATCAATCATTTTGGTCGGCTACTGCGGTTTCTGATAATGCAACCGATTCATGGATTTTGAACTTATTCACAGGCTACACCTTTAGTTATTCTAAGTCTTCGGCTTACCAGGTGCTTTGCGTCAGGTGAGTCCCCAAGCAGGTTGATTTTATTAATTTCCCATCTGCTTTTCTTATGACGATACTTGATAGGCGAACCGTCCTGGTTCCGACAACAATATCCATGTTTTTTCACCGTAAATTGGGTTTATCTGCACTCCAAGGCCAGTTTTTTCGGGTGAGATCATAGCGATCGTTGTCACAGGGACCGAGACGAGAGCAATTGCTCCGCACATGGTTCACAGTAATGGCCGTCACTCGTTACTGAGTAGGGATCGTCTCCGAGTTTGATGACGCTATAGCAGT
>JACMPP010000100.1 GCA_014377445.1 Oligoflexus sp. | reverse complement strand
TGATGCCAATGATCTGAAAATTGCCCTGATCCCGTCGCTCGCTATCTAAGAAAAGCTGGAGTCGTGGGCATTGAAAGAAAAGCCTTCGCTCCTATACTCCATGGGGGTGAATTTCGGCTGAAACCTAAGCAGCGTTGGTTTTCAATCATCGGGTTTTTGGCTAGCTCGGCTTGAAAAAATTTGGTTTCTGGCAGAGTTTGGTGAGCGAAAACGACGGATGACAGCAGGAGAGCAATTATTGCTAATCGTTTCATGAGGGAGACTCCAAATCTAGGTACTCGGTACAAAGTCTGATGGAGTGGGTGTGTCAACTGAATCGCTTGCTACGCAGGGAGTTTGGCGTTCTCTAAGTAGAACTGCTGTATCATGTGCCTAACTTTCTCATATGACATAGCTTGCATTCGCAATAGTTCATTTGCAGCCCAGATGTCTCTGGCAACCACCTTTCCCAAGACGCTATTCTCGCTCAACCGTGAAACACGGCCTGGAGAAGTCAGCAGAAGGAATCGAATATGACTGAGATGCCAAATGATAAAGCTGGGTCTGTTGTGAGTGGCTCCCCCAGCCCCCATGAGATCCTCAAGACCTACTTCGGCTTCTCTGAGTTTCGAGCAGGCCAACAGCAGGTCATAGAACAAATTCTTAGCGGTCAGTCATCTGCTGCGATTTTTCCTACAGGATCAGGCAAATCTCTTTGCTATCAGCTGCCCTCGCTGCTGCTGTCTGGCCTAACGCTCATCGTCTCTCCTCTACTGGCTCTCATGAAGGACCAGATCGATGCCTTGGAGGCCAAGGGCATTCGAGCGGCCAGGCTGGACTCGACCCTCACCAATGACGAATACCAGCAAACCATGCGGGACGTTCGTGATGGAACGATTAAGATCCTCTATGTCGCGCCCGAGCGCTTCATGAACGAGAGGTTCCGAAATGCTATGGCCGGGATCCACATCTCCCTCTTTGCTGTCGACGAGGCACATTGTATCTCCGAGTGGGGCCACAACTTTCGGCCCGACTATCTCAAGCTTCCTCTCTTTGCTAAAAGACTCGGCGCCAAGGTAGTCCTCGCCCTCACAGCGACCGCGACCCCACAGGTGCTTCTCGATATTCAAAAGGCTTTCGAAGTGAGGCCTGAGTGTGCTGTTGTCACAGGCTTCTACCGTTCTAACCTCACTCTATTGTCCCAGCCGATCGAAGCCGATCAAAAAGATGGCCAGTTGCTTTCTGACCTTAGAAGCAATCCCAGGGGTCCGACCATTATCTACGTCACCCAGCAAAAAACCGCTGAAAAAGTGGCGAATATGCTTGCCGCGAACGATATCCCCGCAAGGTTCTATCATGCGGGAATGGTAAATGACGATCGCGTGGAGACTCAAAACTGGTTTATCAAATCCGATACTGGAATCGTCGTAGCTACGATCGCATTTGGAATGGGCATTGATAAAGCCAACATTCGCTATGTGTATCACTACAATCTGCCGAAAAGTCTGGAAAACTATTCTCAGGAAATCGGACGAGCAGGGCGGGATGGTAGCCCAGCTATTTGTAAAATGTTCGCCTGTCCCGACGATCTCAATACGCTCGAGAACTTTGTCTATGGCGATAAGCCGACACTCAAAGCTATCCGCGAACTCATAAATCAGGTTTTTGAAGGCGAGATCTTTGATGTCAGTCTTGCCGAGCTTTCGACAAAGCTCGATATCAAACCGATTGTGCTTTCTACACTCATGACCTATCTCGAACTTAAAGGCTTTTTGAAAGCTCAGACACCTTATTACCAAAATTATCAATTCAAGTGTGTCCTCCCATGGCCAGAGATTTTATCGAAGATTCCAAGTGACAGACATGACTTCCTAAACGGGATTCTGCAGTGCTCAGGCAAGAAAACTCTTTGGTATACACTCGACGTGGACGCCGCAATGAGGGGTCTAAATGAGAACCGAGACCGCATCGTGGTTGCTCTTAACTGGATGGCTGAAAAACAGTACATCGAACTTAAGTCAGCCGGTATTCGCAATGCCTATCAGATTTTGAACCGTCCGCCGTCTATCGAAGTTGCGGCCAGCGAAATCTATGGCGACATGGAGATTAGAGAGAAGAAGGAGTTGGAGCGACTCAACCGGATTCTTGATTGGTCTGTTTTGAAGAGCTGCCAGGCGAATAGCCTTGGGGCCTACTTTGGGGAGGCGAGGCATGAGGATTGTGGACATTGCTCTTACTGTCTAGGGGATACCAATCGAGTGTTGCCGAAGAGACATCAGACGGAGCCGGGTAGGCTTGAAGAGATTTTGGAGCAGGCCAAGGAGCTTAAGGGGAGCTTGGGTAAATTCGATGTGAATGCCGTTACTATCACCCGGTTTCTTTGTGGGATCAGTTCGCCTAAGCTTTTGAGGACGAAGCTCAATTCGAGACATCCTTTGTTTGGGGTGTTGGCGGAGACTCCGTTTGATGTGGTTTTGGGTCGGTTGGAAGGACAGGGATATTGGTAATCCTGCCTTCATAAACATCAAGCCTAGCTTTGGGATTCAGTTGGGCTTCGCGAGATCAGCTCACGCCTTGCGAGAGCAAAACTTCCTCTCCTCTTATCGATTTAGATACGGTACGTCAGGCCGTGTCATTCTCAAGTCGCAACAGCCTACTCAGCGCCATTTTAGAGGAATAAAACCTGGTTTTTTAGACCTTCTCCTTTCAGTCGATATTTCGTATCCTCCTCGCATTGCATCGTGAAAGGGAAAAACTTATGATTGGACGGATCTTTCTCATTTTAGCTGGTCTCTTCGGGGTCTCCTTCCCACTCTCTGCTGATACGGGATCGTTGTTCAAAATGGTTTCGGCACCGGTTGCCCCACTTATGATGGCCGATCCAACACGCACGACTTTGCTTCTTATCGAACGAGATCCGACTATTCCTCTCGAGAGTCTCGCAATACCGGCTATAGGCCTAGCTGGTAACAATTTGGATCCCGCGCTTTGGTCTGCCCGACGCCGAAGCCATCAATATGCTCCCTCCTTCTCTCGGCTCTCTGACGGCAAAAAGACGGCAATCAACATTCCCTCTGACAGCAATGTCACGGGACCGCGTTTTAGCCCGGACGGATCCCTATTGGCCCTAGGAACAGACGGTCCCAAAGGAATCGAAGTTTGGATTGTGACCGTCGCCACTGGCAAAGCGCACAAGGTCGAAGGCCTCCTCCTTAACGATAACTTCGTTAACCGCTCCTATCAGTGGTCTTCGGATAGCAAATCTCTGCTTGTAAGCGCCCGCGTTTCGAACAATGAGAAGTTCATTCAGAAGAACCTTGACGCCCCGACAATTGAAGAAACCTTGGGGACCAAGGTTCAGGCGCGGAGTTATCCTTATTTGCTTAAGACCAAGGCGGATATTGAACTCTTTAAGAAAGCTGCGAACGCGCAGATTTACAAAGTCGATGCGGCGAGCTTAAAGAAGAGCAAAGTGGGTAAGCCGGCCTCCCTGGCATCTTTCGACCTGGCCCCGAATGACAAGGATCTGCTGGTCAAGACCTTCAGCGAGCCTTTTTCCTTCGCCGTCGTAGCTGATGACTTCGCTCTCAATGTGGAAGTCTGGAATCAAACAACAGGGGTGGTAAAGAATGTTCTGAAAATGCCACTCGCCGAAAGTGTGCCCCCTGAAGGTGTTCGTACCGGTCCTCGCTTTGTCACATGGCAAGCAGGTCATGCATCGCGATTGATTTGGGTCGAAGCGCTGGACGATGGGGATCCTCGGCAGAAGGTCCCTCATCGCGATCGATTGATGACCTGGGATGCTCCTTTTGTGAGCGCGGCGACAGAGCGCTTTCGCATGCTCGAGAGATTTTCAGATATGATGTTTATGCCTAAAGATGATCAGCTCCTGATCATGGATACGAACCGCGATAGCTTTCAGGTGCAAATCAACTTCGTGGACTTTGCCAGCTCAGCAAAAGCCCGACTTTTGCTCGATTACAATTCCAAAGATGTTTACAAAGCGCCTGGCAGTATTGTGACTCAATCCGATGCGAAGGGTGATTCTCGCGTGGTCATGGAAGGCGAGAGTCTCTTCCTGAGTAGCCGGGGCTTAAATCCAAACGGCGAAAGACCCTTTTTGGACAAGTTTGATATCCATACTGCGGTGAAAGACCGAGTCTTTGAATCGGATGATAAATCGGCTTTTGTCGAAAGTTTTTCATTCTTCTATGGTCGGGATACCAAAGTTCTGACAATAGGTCGCGAGGCGCCCGCTGAGCCTGCCAATCTATGGACTCTCGATAGAAGCAGCAGGGCGCGTCGGCAATTAACTTTCAAGACGGATAACGTTCCTGAGATGACCGGGGCCATCAAAAAGCCATTGGTCTACCAGCGACGAGACGGTCTCACACTTTCCGGGACTTTGTACCTGCCCAAAGACTATAAAGAGGGAACCAAGTTGCCGGCCGTGATCTGGGCCTATCCCGAAGAGTTCCGAACCAAGGAATCTGCAGGACAAGTCCGAGTATCCGATAAACGCTACAGTCGACCGTCACCCATCGGAATCACCTGGCTCGTGACGCAAGGCTACGCGGTCCTCGACAATGCAGCTATGCCCGTCATCGGTGAGAAGGAAACTGGCAATGATAGCTTCGTCACGCAAACCGTGCAGAACGCTGAAGCTGCCGTAGACGCCTTGGACAAGCTTGGGGTGATCGACCGCAAGCGTGTGGCCATCGGTGGCCACAGCTATGGTGCCTTCATGACTGCCAGCCTCCTCACGCACACACAGCTCTTCTGTGCAGGTGTCGCGCGAAGCGGGGCCTACAATCGGAGTCTGACGCCTTTCGGCTTCCAGGCCGAGCGCAGGACCTTCTGGGAGGCCAAGGACTTCTATATGAGCGTCTCGCCTTTCAGCGAGGCCGATAAGATTAAGACCCCGCTCCTGATGATCCACGGTAAGGATGACAACAACCCTGGGACTTTGACCATGCAATCGGAGAGGATGTTCCAGGCGGTGCGAGGTACAGGAGGTAAGGCACGGCTTGTCCTCTTGCCCTACGAATCACATGGCTACACGGCGCGCGAGAATGTGGAGCTTACCCATCTTGAGACTTTGAACTGGCTGAGTCGTTGGTGTGGTCCGCAGGCTGGATAGAATGTAAAATGATTAAAGCCCTTCTCCGAACGAGAAGGGCTTTTTGATAGTCTTAAATCGTCTTCAGTCCGTGGGTGCTTACTGCGCCGCTGTGACTTCAGTATTGAAGTGCTGATAAGTCTTAAAGAAACCTTTGCCAGCTTCCAGGATTTGATTGTCTGACGGGTGATCACTATTTTCCACAGCGACCACATTTTTCGACAAGCCTGCAGCATGGTCATCAAGATACGTCTTGAAATGGGTTTTGGATGCGCCAGGCCCCATGATCAGGAGCTGCTCGGCATCACGGACTTTTGAACTGAGGTCGTGATAGAAATGTTTCAATTGCTCGTCGTTGATGTTGTCGCTATCACCAGAATGATGGCTTCCACCGCTCTTCTTTAGATTCGATTTTTCGATGCCTGTTGTGTTGAGCCCGAAGACTTGAGCTTTTTCAGAGTCCATCCAGATAATATAGTCCACGATATGTCCAATTTTTAAAGATTAAGTTTTGCTTACCAGAGCACTATGGGCGTGTAGGGCCTAGGCTACAAGGTGTTCGTGGGAAAAATGGTTGTGGATTCGAGGCGTCGTTTTGAAATTGTGGCGATGAAGCAACGAGAAACATAGGCTCGGAATAACTATCGTAATTTCTTCTTAATATATTTACTCGGAATTTTCGATAGCTAAGCCAGTGTGCAATTTACTCTCTGGAGTGAATGGTGTAATCTCCGTTCGAAGTCCTATAAAGGCCTGCTTTTTTAGTAATTTGACAAATCTAAGGACAAACTTATGCGTTTGATATCGATCGTTCTTGCTTCTGTTCTAGGCTTTTCCGGACTTGCGCTTGCCCAGGAAACGAAGACTCCTGTTGCTGCAACTCCCGAAACAAGTGCGCCTTCGGCTAGGCAGGGAGCGGAAACTATTAAAGAAGGTGCTGGAAAAGTTGGACAAGGCGTCAGTAAAGTTGTGAACAGCACAGCCTTGGAAGCCAAATCGGTCATTTGCCCCGTGGTTGCTGAGACAGCAACCAAAGTTTATTATGCTAAAGATTCTAAAGGTTACTATGAAGTTTTGAAATTTGCGGCTCCTGATAAAGACGAAGGCACGATTTGCTTTCGTTCAGAAGCGACGGCTCGTGAACGTGGGTTCAAGGCTGTAGGCAACTGAGTGAGTTGGGCTTAAGAATTTCAGATATAAAAAAGCCTTTCCGGATTATCGGAAAGGCTTTTTTATAAGGCTAATTACTTGGCAGCAGCTATTGCGCCATGAACTGTTTTCTTCACGGCTACATCCGCCAGCAACTTATTGAAGGTCTGCTTGAGAGGACGTGGGAAGGACCGAACATAAGCGAAGTTCTTAAAGATGTCGCTGGGGATTACTGGAGGCAGTGTTCCCAACATCTCGCCGTTGAGTTGTCCGCGATGCTCTCTGAGAAAGGTTAGCGACTTGTCGGCGAGAGTCCGAGTTTTCTTTGTAATGTCTTTTTGATATCGAGTCGAGAGCTTGACGTTGGATTGATTGTGGTAGCAACCGACCCAACCTTTTTCGCAGACGCTGTAGATGGTCCGACTGTATTTCTCAAGGAAATAGTTCACCTGACGTTTGGGTGATATCGCGGAAAGAGGATCGTTGCCGAATTCCTGACCATGCCAGCGCCAGTTGAATTGCATAACGCCGATGTCGACGTTCAGACTCGGTGGGGTTGCCGAACGGCTCTTCATCTTAAGTTCTTTGAGGGTGCGAATGGCTTCGGCTCCCTGAGTTATCTTAAAGTTCTGACCGAGGTTCTGACGGACGATGACGAATCTAAAGTTGGTTTCCTGTAGAGCGAGAAGCCAGAGGATGTCGGGATTGGAGGTTTCGCAGGAAGCCTTGGCGAATTCTTCGAGATAGGCTTGTTCATCGGATTTAAAAGTGGGGTTAGCAGCCTTCGCTGTATCAGCAAAAACCTTTTCGCAGGGCTGCATGGATTGGAGCGCTGTGTAGAGGATGATGCTCATTGCTGGTAAAGCCATACGTCGGTACCCCGTTGCTGATGTCTTAGAGGCACGGTGTACGTCATTTATGCCAGACACTGTTCTCTGGGATTGCGGCAAGGTTAGGGATTTAGAGCCGCATGGTTAGGGCTCGAATAAGTTGGCGATGCTCAAGCGTCGAAGCTAAAGATTTCTCTGGCTTCATACAACTGACTTTGTTCGACTTTTATGAGGCTATTCATGAAGAACCGAGCGTTCTGAGCAAGATTCCCCTGGCAATTCCATAAGGCCTCCGCTAAAGGGTATCTGTTTAATATCATTGATCTAAAAAAGATAAAGATTTCCGAAAATTTCGTCGAGTAAGACTCGGGCGGCTTCAGCTTGCGTCCGAGCAGGGCATTAGAAAGCGGATCCTTCAAGGGGAATTTCGGAATGAAGTCACATATTAAATTTACGCTCCTTGGTTTGTTGTTGACTCTTTCTGGGTCCTGCTCTCAGCCGCCTGAATTAAAGTCCGTTCCTAAAGACTCTGGTGATGCCACTGGGACGAGAGTGGAAGACCCGGACCCGGAAATCGGCGATCCGATACTTCCGACTCCAACTCCAACCCCGGCTCCGGTTGGCGATGTGGTCATTCAGGATCCTCTTCCTCCCATCAAAACTCCGAAGCCAGTGATTCCAAAGCCAGTGCCCGAACCTGAAGTGAGCAAAGAAGGCGATGGCGATTTTCCTATAGGACCCAAATATACAAAAGATCCGCAGATGAACATTCGCGATAATATTGCGAAGGGCAAGGTTCAACAGTTCAGCATGAAATCATCTGATAGCAAAATCTACAAAGGCACGGAGACCGACAAAGGCCTTACCACGCCCCAAGCTTTTACGCGCGATGCCAGGATCTAAACGCCTGCAGGCTACAAGGATAATACCGAAGTCCCCTTTATGATCGCGCAGGATGGACGAGACTATAAATACGTGGATATCATCGACGACCTAATCGCCGATAAAAAGATCCTGGCAATCGCAGTGATCTTCATAAACCCGCTGAGAAGCGGTCTTTTTTGTTGAATCAAACTCTCGAAGACAGATCATAGTTCTTCCAGAGGACACATCCAACCAAAGTCATCCTTTAGCGATCCCCATTGGATGCCTTGGAGGGTCTCGAGGAGGCTCGTGCTAACCGGTCCAGATTCATGACTGATGACAAAGGACTGATGCTCGCCACAAATCTCGCCGATAGGTGAGATAACGGCTGCGGTCCCGGTGCCGAAGGCTTCCCTCAGTTCGCCTTTGGCTTGTCTTTCGGTCAGTTCCTGGATCGTGATGCGGCGTTCACTCACCATCCGGCCTTGTGCGAGGCCGCTGTTACGAAGAAGCTGCAGAACCGAATCCCTCACACCGCCTGGCAGGATGCTGCCATTGAGGTTCGGCGTTACGATTTCATCATCGAAGACGAAGAACACATTCATGGTTCCCACTTCTTCAATGCCTTCATGCTTAGAATCGAGCCAGAGGACCTGGGAGTAGCCTCTCTTCTTCGCAATCATCGAAGCTCTAAGGCTGGCGGCATAATTTGCACCGGCTTTTACTGAGCCCAGCCCGCCTTCACTCGCACGTACATCCTTGGCTTCCACCCAAATCTTTACAAGCTTGTTGCCTTCAGCATAATAGAAACCGACAGGAGACAAAATGATGAAGAAAAAGGCTTCTTTCGCGGGCCTAAGACCCAAGAAAGCTTCACTTCCAATGAGTGTCGGACGTATGTAAAGGGAAGTGCCAAGCAGTGGAGGAACCCATCGCTGGTCGATTTCGAGGAGTTTCTTAAGACCCTCTATGTAAACTTCTTGGGAAGGCTCAGGGAGTGTAAGGCGCTGGGCGCCTTTGCACATTCGTTCCCAATTAAACTGCGGACGAAAGAGCCAGATGCTTCCATCCCCGCGGCGGAATGCTTTCATTCCCTCAAACAGCGACTGCCCATAGTGCAACACCGAAGCAGCGGGATCAAGTTGGAGAGATCCATAGGGGCCGATTTCAGCGTCGTGCCACCCTTTGGATTCGCTATATCGACAGAAGAACATATGGTCGGTGAAATGAGTTCCAAAGCCAAGCTCGGCCTTGGGATCGAAAAAAGGTAAGTCCTTTAAACTGGATGATTTCTTAATCCTTAGATCTTGCACCTTTATCACTCCGTCCCTAAGTCTTAGCTGACACGCTTGATCCGATGTTTCCCTCATTTGACCTCCAAAACGATTTGAGTGCAATCCACTTTTTTTAGCTGAAAGCCTTGGCAATCGAGCTTTCAGCCGCTTCGCCGTGAGTACACAAGTGTCCTAAGTCCCTGGCTTGCCCATCTCTTTGCATTATTCAGGACTCGAGATTGGGGAGCTTTGACGGCGGGTGCCAATTGTTAGATGTAGGACAGGAGCGGCCCAGCGGGCTTTTGCCTCTTTAGGACTTGGATTTGTAACCGATAGAATGATTGTAGTTAGCGAATCATCACCGTCTGGAGTTTTAAGATCATGGCAGTTAAACAAGGCGCTCGCGTAAGATGCACACTCACCCACGCTAAGGGCATAATCGACTATAACGCGCTGGAGCCGCTCGAAGGTTTTGTTCCTGTCAAGATTGACGAAGGTATGCTCGTTTACTGTCACCTGGACGAAATCGTTACCACAAGCCCTGACGGCAATACTTTGATGAATTAAATTCATTTCGAAAAGTTCGATTTCAATCAGCACTCCTTTTGAAGGGAGTGCTTTTTTTTCCGAAAACGTCTGGACGGAGCGGAAACGGCAACCTTAGCTGCGAGCAGCGTAGTGATTAAGCTCTGGGTGAGTCGTCATGAGAACGAGGCGATAAATAGGTCTCAAATTTCATTCAGCGATTATCGTTATAATTCTCGAGCGCAATACCGGCACCGAAACGTATCGTATCGTGATCATATTCGATCAAAGACTGCCCGTAGCCTTTATTCACCTTCACAAACCAGCGGAAAGCATTGTTCAAAGGGTATGACGCGGAGACTTCGATTCCAGGTTTCGCCGCAAGGTTGATCTGTGTCTCAAGGGTGATCTTCTCGAAGGCCTTGTTGAGTTCGAGTAGTCCGAAGCCTTTGTACTTGAGGATTTTGAGGTTTTCGTCTTGCCGAGTAATGACCCGTCTTTTGGCCCACAAAGTTAGAGTGCCCGTATAGGAGTCTCTCACAAAATATGCTCGCGTGAAGAGACGATCCCAACTCCTCGATCCTAGCTGGATCTGGCCGTTCGATTCATGCATGAAGCCCACGTCGAGGCTGAAAAGGCTGATCCCCAGCAGGTTTTCATAGTCTGGGAAGAGGCGGCGAAAGAATATTTCAGGATTGTAGTTCGTCTCACGGAATGGTTTGGACCAATGCTGATTGTAGACTTGCCACCAGGAATGGTGAGAGTAGGCCACGTTCAAATCCCAGTTGGAATCCAAAATTTTTCTATAAGCGGGAAGGAAAAAGCTGATCTGAAATTCGGCTTCCGCCTTCTGATAAAAGTCGTGACGGTTGCCTGTGAGTTGCTTAAATGGTTCGTATACACTTTCGGTTGGATGATTAACGTAAGAATAAGGGATGAGAAATGTTCGGTGATGAGCGAAGAGGGCAAATCGAGAATCGACTCGCTTGCTGTAATCTTCGACTTTAATGGTGGCGACTTTGTCGTCGAGCTTCTTGACTTCCTCATCCGGGATTGAGGAAGGCTTATCTTCTGCGAGCGCTAAAGTTGCTGTCGAAAATCCAAGGAGAAGTGATAGAAGAATGTTAAGTGCCGAATGCATATAAATCGGTCCTTTTGGACGTTTTGCGAGGCAGCAATACTGATTATGTCGAGCCGCCTAACTGGGTGAAACTTAGTATGGGATCTGGATGGGCGAAAGGCAAGGTTTGATTTCGCTGAAAACCCAAGCGAGCAGGATCTAATGAGGGTTTAAGAATCCGTAAATTGGCACTACTTCACCGCTATCTCGGCGATGAGTTTAACGGATTGACGTTTTCCGGCTTCAGAAAAGATCTGACCGATGCATAGGTTTTCGCAAAGTCAATCGTAGTGACCGGGGCCAGGGTCCCCAAGAGTTCTCCATTGATCTTTCCTCTTTGGACTTTCAGAAAATTTAGCGTGCAACTCGCGAGCTTCACGGTCTTCTTCGTAATATCCTTCTGATAATTGTTGGCGAGAGCCTGATCTGACTGATTGTGCTAGCAGTCAACCCTATCAGTTGCGCAAACGTCGTAGATATGGCGGCTATATTTGTCGAGAAAATATTTGACCTGAAGTGTTGGCGACAGGACGGAAATTGGATCGTTATCAAAGTTTTTTGCATGCCAACGCCAGTCGAATTGCATGCCAGCAATATCGACGCTTAGAGTTGGATGGCTTGCCTTGGAGCTTTTGGTCTTTAGTTTCTTAAGAACACGAATCACATCGGATCCTTCAGGAATTTTGAAACTATTATTTTAGTTTTCGCGAACGATGACAAAACGAAAGTTTGTTTCCTGCGAGGCTAAGAGTCAAAAAATGTCGGGATTGGATGCTGCACATGAGGCTTTAGCGAACTCACTGAAGTAGGACTCGTCTTCAGAGTGTTGGTGGCCTTCGTCCTATCAACGAATGCCTTTTCGCAAGGCTGGTGCAACGCTCCTGAATACAATTCCATCTGATATGGATTTGATAAGGCTCGACAGAGCCTTATCAAATTCTTTTATGTGATCCGCGTTCATGGATATAGGTCCCACGTCATCGCTCCTATCCCTCGAATTTTTTGCGGACGTTAATAAGCGATCGTGAGTTTGTCTTTTAATAACTCAGCCGCCGCCCGAAGCAACGAGAGTCGTTCGGGTTTCATTCTATTAAGGGACCCCAAGATGATAGACAATCGAGGGTTCTGAGCGAAGAAATCTCTGTGCTTGGCTATGAAACCCCAATAGAGACCGTCAACGCCGTCTTGCCAATCGCCATCTTTAAAAGGTCCCATCTTACGGTAGTAGTTCGCTCCGCAGATGTAAGGCTTAGTCGCGAAAATCCCACCATCACTGAACAAGGCCATACCGTAGACGTTTGGGCCCATCACCCAGTCTGCCGAATCGATAAACATCTCCATGAACCATCGATGCCCGTCCTGCGGATCCACCTCGAGCAGGAGCATGAGGCTTCCGACAACCATGAGTCTTTCGATATGATGGGCGTAGCCGTAACGAAGGCACTTCTGAATCGTAAGATCCAGTGGCGCGATCCCAGTATTGCCTTCATACCAGTGTCGACTCAACTTTCGCCGATGGCCCCAAAAGTTGGTTGTCTCCTGCCGGGTGTGAAAGTTCTGGTAGATTCCACGAATGAATTCGCGCCAGCCGATAACCTGCCGAACGAAACCTTCAAGAGAATTCAAAGGCACATTTTGGGCTTTTGCCCCCGCTAAAGCTGCCGTGATGACTTCTGAAGGGCTAAGGAGTCCTGTATTCAGGAAGGGCGTGAGAATCGAGTGAAATACGAAGGGCGAATGGACAGCCAACGCGTCTTCGTATGGTCCGAATTCAGCGAGCTTATGCTTGATGAAATCATCAAGCCAAAGCCGGGCACCTTTTCGATCCGTGGGTAACCAGAAATCTTCGGACTTGCCTGGGTGATCAAAGAAATGCTCATCGATGAGCTTCATCACCTCGCTGAGATGCTTGGAGCGCTCGGGCTTGGCAGGACTCGGCGGAATGATGTCTAATGGAAGCTTGAGTCGGTTGGCCTCATCAAAACTCCAGCGACCACCTTCTGGCTTGCCCGCTTCGTCCACGAGGACCTTGAGCCTTCGCCTTTGCGCTTCGTAAAAGGTCTTCATGAAGGGTTTTTTGCCGCTATCGAGGTAGGTCTTAAAGATCGGACGACTGGTCAGAAACATCGGGGACTCGGAGGATTTCGCTGAGAGTTGGAGCTTTTTGATTAACGTGTGGATGCGCGACTCGAAGAAGGCATCTTGAATCTCAAAATATTCGAGCTGCTGAATTTTGTTCTGCGTAAGGAATGCTTCGAAAGACTCTTCAAAGGTCTTGGGTCCATCCCCGTACTTTTCGTAGTGAACAGAGTAACCGGCAGCGATCAACTCATCGGCGTAGTCGCGCATAGCTGTGAAAAACAGGATGAGTTTATGTTTGTGATATCGGTAGTGAGTCGCGAGACCTCGATCCTCGCGTATGAAGACCTTGCAGGTCTCAGCTCCAGGCTTTAAAAAGCTCAGCGCTGCCGGTGAGAAGAGTTGGTCGCCGAGGATGAGGAGAGCTTTCATGATTCGGGTTCCTTTGGTTTCTTATTGAGTTCTTTTATAGTCTATTCCGGTTGGGCTGTTGTCTCAAGCGGATGCCAGGCATTAGGATCGGTTGATAACTCCTTGCCTTCAACTGAATTTTCTGAGTCAGGCCTCGCGAATGTCGACTCGTATGCGGCCGTTATTTATAGTCGGGCTGCTGTTTTCCACTCCAGGGGCAAAAAGAAAAGGACGCAAAAGATGCATAATGTTCTCCTCTTTTACCCATCTGAACAGTTGTATTATCGATAACGTCAAGGGAAATTATGGCTTTGGTTTTTTCATATTCCATTTCAGTTATCTCCCCAGCGGCTAGTCCTACGCTGCAAAATATCGAAAGGAGATGTTCGCATTTTCTTCAATTGGTGGGTGGGAGTCTCGATGGAGCTGGCTCTGCTGAGTCAGGCTAAGTTGTCAGAGGTCGCCGTATAATCCCAGGGTTCTTAAGGTCATTCGGAGTCTACACGATTTGTAAAAGCGATATTGCAGGCGGATAAGTGACGTTCGGCACTAAAAGGAATATCCGCCTGACAATTTCCTATAATTATTTACCGACCATTCAAATCTTCGAGTTTTTCAATCTTAACGCATTCCCAATTACGGAAACAGAACTCAAACTCATGGCAGCTGCGGCAATCATTGGGCTCAAAAGAATCCCGAAAACGGGATAGAGTACTCCCGCAGCTATGGGTATACCAAGGGCATTGTAACCAAAAGCAAACCATAGGTTTTGCTTGATGTTGATTAAAGTCGCCTCACTCAAGCTCCTGGCCCTTAAGATTCCAGTCAGATCGCCTTTGACCAGCGTGATTCCCGCGCTGTGTATGGCGACGTCTGTACCCGTGCCCATGGCTACTCCTATATTTGCCTGAGCGAGTGCTGGAGCATCATTGATGCCATCACCCGCCATACCAACGACTCGGCCTTTTTGCTGATATTCTTTTATAATCTCCGCTTTTCCCTGCGGTAATACATCGGCGCGAAAACTGGCGAGTCCAACCATTTTGGCGACGACTTCAGCCGTTTTATGATTGTCTCCTGTAACCATTACAATTTCAATTCCAAGGGCCTGAAGATTTTTAATAGCCTCTAAGGTTGTTTCTTTGATTGGATCCATTACCCCTAAAATACCGGCAATCTCCTCTCCGATGCCGACGTACATTACCGTCTGCCCTTTGCTGCGAAGCAGGTCTGCCTCTGTCTCAGCCTTGTCCATGGGAATACGCAGTTCGTCTATAAGCGCCTTATTGCCAATTGCTACTCTCTTATTATTAATCAAAGCATAGGCGCCTTTGCCTGTGACTGATTTAAATTCACTGACTTCGGTCAATTCGAGATTCTTCTCTTTGGCTGCATTGACAATCGCCGAGGCAAGCGGATGCTCACTTATTTTCTCTAAACTTGCGGAGAGGGTAAGAAGGCTCTGCTCAGTGTAGGAAGCAAAAGGTTTCACAGTGACTAAGACCGGTTTACCAAGTGTCAAAGTTCCCGTTTTATCGATTATGAGTGTATTGACCTTTCGCATCAGTTCAATTGCTTCTGCGCTTTTAAAAAGGACTCCTGACGAGGCCCCGCGACCGGTGGCTATCATGATGGACATTGGTGTTGCCAAACCCAGTGCACAAGGACAGGCGATAATTAAGACAGTGACAGCACTCAGCACTGCATGGGCAAACTTCGGCTCGGGACCGACCAGCGCCCAGACTATCGCTGTAACGATCGCGATGAGGATAACGCTTGGGACAAAATAGGCAGCAACCTTATCCACGAGCTTTTGTATGGGGGCTTTGGATCTTTGAGCTTCCGAGACCATTTGAACGATTTGTGAAAGCAGAGTGTCCTTCCCCACCTTTTCAGCTTCGATGACGAGGGAACCCGTCCCATTGATGGTGGCTCCAACGACCTTTGAGCTTGCCGTTTTGGTGACGGGTATCGGTTCTCCGGTCACCATGGATTCGTCGACGGCAGATTCTCCCGAGAGGACAATGCCGTCGACAGGTATTTTCTCACCGGGCCTTACGCGAAGTTTATCTTTAACCTGAACGTCCTCTAGAGGGATGTCCTGTTCACTTCCATCGACTTCAATCCTCCGGGCTGATTTTGCGGCAAGACCAAGCAAAGCCTTGATCGCAAGACTTGTTTGCCCGCGTGCCTTGAGTTCGAGGACTTGCCCTAGTAAGACCAGAGTAACGATCGCGCTCGCGGCCTCGAAATAAAGCCCGACTTGCCCTGTCATCGGGTCGACAAATGAACTCGGGAATATTTCGGGAAACGTAGCTGCGACCAGGCTGTAAGTGTAAGCCACTCCCACCCCCAGTCCGATGAGGGTGAACATATTCGGGCTTCGATTCTTGAGGGATTGCCAAAAGCGAATGAAGAAAGGCCAGCCGCCCCACAGGACTACCGGAGTCGAGATTGCCAGTTCCACCCAGGGCATCGATGCGGATAGCTGTGGAGAGGCGATCAAGTGGCTTCCACCCATGGTCAGAAATAAGAGAGGAACAGTAAGGCCCGCGCAGGTCCAGAATCGGAGCCGCATGCTCTTGTATTCGGACTCGTCCTCCGCGTGATCCAGAGAGGCTGTCAAGGGCTCAAGGGCCATTCCACATATCGGACAGTTTCCCGGACCTATTTGCCTAATCTGGGCGTGCATGGGGCAGGTATATTCAACAACTGGTTTCGGAGCTGCCGGGGTTGATGATTTTGGAGACAAATAGGTAAGGGGGCTAAGATCAAATTTCGTTTTGCACTTGAGGCTACAGAAGTAGTAGGTGTGCGATTGATACTCGCTCTTACCTTTTGCACCTTCTTGTGTGACCTTCATCCCGCACACGGGATCTGTCAGATTCGTCCCGGTGCTCGTGGGGTCAGCCTTCTGGTCATCATCAGACAGATGTTTACGGGTATCTAGCATGGGCTTCCTCCAAATATATAAGCGGTTGTGCAGGAGGTAATCAGAAATGGCGTTCGAAGATTTACGTTCTCTTTTATAAGAACGATATAACTCAGGTTGAAAGAGTTTTTTCGCAAGCGGAATGCGACGCTCCTTCGCGAATCCAATCGCAGTAATGCTTTAAGGAAGATCTAATTTATTTAAGCGAATATTTTGAATGTCGACACTGGAAATGTGACCCTGCACAAAATGAGGGGGGTAATCGTATCATGGAGTGAGAATTGATCTGATTCTTTTGAGCAAGCGCGAAACGCGCTGTCTGACGTTCTGACTTTGCAAATTTCGCTTTTTAGCAATCTCTTCATAGGATAGTTCAACAACGAACTTATCCACCAGCAGATCGATTTCGTCCTGATTTAAATCTCTACTCATCGAACATAAAAGTTCTTTAAAAAATATTTTTTCCTCCCATACCATCGATGTGGGAAGATCGCCCAACTCTGGATCTAGGCCTTCATGATAAAAGGGCTTTTCAGACTGATAATAGTCGGCAAGACAATTTCTCGCAATCGTTAGCACCCACCCGTAAGCAGAGCCGGATTGTGAACTATACGAGTTAGCATATCGATGAATGCGAAAAACAGTTTCCTGAAAAATATCTTCGGTAGCTTCTCGGTTTTTTATTTTGCTTATTAAAAAATTATAGACGAGATTTTTTATTCGATCGAAAAAGACTTTAAACGCATCGTCGTCGCCTTTGCCGTATGCTTGCAAGAGATCTTCAAGAGAGCTGTCTACAAATTTAGCCACTGAATATTTCTCACAGAAAAAGAGGCTCTTATTTAGAGCCCCTCAGCGGAACGAAATCTGACTATTCAGCGACGTCGAAGCCAAACATCATGCCAGCTTCCATATGCTCAGAAATATGACAGTGAGCCATCCATGAGCCTGGGTTAGAGGCCTCAAGGAGAACTTCGTAAGTTGAACCCGAAGGGATCAATACAGTATCTTTCCAGCCAAGGTTAGCTGGTACTTTTCCATTTATCGATGAGACGAGAAATCGTTGACCGTGGAAATGAATAGGATGCTGCATCGGATGCATAGACTTAGGATCGTTGAAAAGACTGATTTTGACGTAACTTCCCTTTTTCAGCATCCACTTAACATCCATATTTTCTTTGCCAGTTGCTTCGTCGACGAGTTTCCATGTCACCGACTTGTCCGTGCTGGCTGAATTCATATCAGCCATGTCGTCATCCCACTCGATTCCTGCTGTAGGATCTGCACTCGCGCCCATATTCATTCCAGGCATAGAACCGTGGCCCATATCCATATCGTTCATGGACCCGTGGCCCATATTCATACCCGACATAGATCCGCTTCCCATATTCATGCCGGGCATATCCATGCCGCCCATATCTCCCATATCCATAGAGAGAGTGAGTTTAAGTTTCTTGTCGACCGGCTTCGCAAACAACTTGCGCACTTTAGAAATTTCACTCGAGGCGACAGTATTCTGACGAAGCACGTTGAATTTAGTGGGAAGCAATGCAACCTGTCCTGAGGTTACAGTGATTTTAGCGAGTTTGGCTGGATTCTTTGGTTTAGCGTTTGTAATCGAGTTGACACCTGCCTTAGTAAAGCTGGCTTCTACAATCGTTCGTTCTCCTGGTCCAAGAATGACTTGTGTAGCCCACTCTTCTTTCTCAAGAAGCCCGTTATCTCCTCCGACAACCTTCAGTTGAACCCCTGGTATCGAGAATGCAAAAACACGGGTGTTAGAGCTGTTTAGAACGTAAAAACGAACAACTTCACCGACGGATACATCGAAGTTTGGTTGAACTGTTCCGTTCACTAGGTTGACGTTTCCGAAGCGGCCCATCAGGGTGTGGGTTACGACTTCTTTTTGAAAGGCTTGGTTTGGATCGACCAAAATATCATCTAAAACGACTGGAATTTCCCTGTGAACCGCATTGTATGTTTTTGAATCCGAGGGCTCAACAATGAAGACGCCATACAAGCCAGCATCTTGGGTGTAGTCTTCTCGGATATGAGGATGGTACCAATAAACGCCAGCATCTGGAAAAGTGAGTTCGTAATCAAACGATTCACCGGGAGCAATCGGACTTTGACCTACGCCGGGGACGCCGTCGAAACGCGAATCAAGGCGTAAGCCGTGTGGGTGAAGAGTCGTTTCAACTTCGGTGTCGTTTTTAAGCGAAACATAAACTGTACTGCCTTGTTTAACACGGAATATGGGACCTGGAACGGATCCGTTATAAGCCAGACGACGAATCCATTGACCGCCGATATCTTGCTTTGCCGGAGCGGCGCGAAGAATGAAGCTTTCACCGTCATTCAAAACTACTTCAGAGGTCGGGACCACCGCTGGGACACCAAGAGTGTCTTCGGAAAACACGGCGTTTGGAGCTGCAGCAGGGGTTGTAGGTGTGGGCATGGGCATAGAACCGTGTCCACCTGTTGAACTTGCTTCGGCGAATGCCGCACCGTTGCAAGCTATCGATAAACTCAGGAGTACGTGATGAACTCTAATTCTCATGAATGTTCCTGTCGAAAAAGCATGGCGCCAATATCGACGCGAAGCTGTCATGTTCTTACTCTTAATACTAGAATTTTGCTGAAAGTGTGACAATGATGAAAAATTTTTTGATAAATAGATCGAAAGCTCCAAAACGTGTTCCCTTATTTGTTCGATAGGTTTCGGTGCTGCCGGTCTTAATAGACTCGACAAGCAACAAAACTTAACCGCGTTTGAGCATGGAAATATTGTCAGTGTAGAAAACCGCCTTACCACAGCTCCAGATTCTAAAGTTAAAATTGGTATCGATTTTTTCTAAAAGTTATGTGTCTCCACGAGAGTTTACACCCAGATGACGTCGCCTTCGAACGCGCCGGTCATAGGTTACGAACAAAGTTTTAAATCTTAATGTTTTTATATGGTTAGGGTTTAATTTTCAAACCCAAGGTCACATTAAAAAAATGAACGGTGTAGCCTTGGTGGAACGCATTGAATGGTGCGTGCATCGCGCCGAAACCCATATGAATTCGAGGTCAAAGATGACACGTCGTGTCTTACGAAGTTTTTTCGCCAGAATCCCTCCCTTGGCACTTGTCGTTACCGTCGGTTTACTGAGTGCCGAAGCCGGATATTCTCAATCCGGTTCCACGGGGCACAAAATGGAGCCCGGCATGGATATGGAAATGGGCGGTAAGGACAAAGCAGATAAAATGGACAAGGGCTTGCTTGCACAAATCTCTCCATCTCGTGAGGGTTCCGGGACATCCTGGATGCCTGACGAATCACCAATGTATGGCATCCACGCCAAGTACAATGAATGGGATTTGATGTTCCATGGAAATTTGTTTGTACAATCAATTAATGAGGGCAGCAAAAGGGGCGACGAACAATTCGGTAGTATCAACTGGATTATGGCCATGGCCAAGACCGAAACAGCTGGCGGAAATCTAAATCTACGACTCATGATGTCTGCCGAAAACTGGACGGTGGGAAAGTGCGGATATCCCGACCTCCTTCAAACTGGTGAGTCGTGTAACGGAAAAGCACTTCACGATGACCAGCACCCTCACGATCTGTTCATGGAACTAGCTGCATCCTTTCAAAGAGCAATAAACCAGGACGTAGGCTTTGAAATCTACGGTGGTCCAGCTGGTGAACCAGCACTAGGGCCGGTCGCGTTTCCCCATCGTTTGTCGGCCTTTCCCGGCCCTCAAGGTCCAATTAGTCATCACTGGTTGGATGCAACTCACATTAGTTTTGGAGTTGCCACAGTCGGGGTCTTTACGAAAAATTGGAAGTCAGAGTTGTCGCTATTCAACGGGCGTGAGCCCGACGATAATAGAACAGACTTTGACTTGAAGCCGATGGATTCATACTCGGGGCGAATAAGTTACCTTCCCAATAAAAATTGGGCACTTCAAATATCTGGAGGTCATTTAACGGAGGCTGAAGAGGACAAAGCAGGGAAAGCTTTTGATGTCGTGCGTTACACAGGCTCAGGTATGTATCACATGAAACTTGAAGGCGATGGAATTTGGGCCACGACTCTAGTCTATGGAGTGAACAAGGAAGGCGATGAAAGTTCTCCGGCTGCGCTCTTTGAGAGTAGCCTTACGATACAAAATCGCTATATCTTGTCGACGCGTGTTGAAAATGTCGAAAAAACCGGGCGGGATCTTGTACTGGAAGTTCCCGCCTTGGACACGAAACGCTACTCTTTGTCAAAGTACTCACTGGGTTATATGTACCAATTTCTCTCTGGAAATCAATGGACTCCAGGGATTGGTTTCTCAGTCTCAAGCACTGCAATACCAAGTGATTTAGTTGGCATTTATGGAGAGAAGAACCCTGTTGGTTTCGTTGTCTTTGCAAGCCTTCGTCCCGCACCTATGAAAATGGAAGGAATGGGCGCTATGCACGGAATGGGAGATATGTGAGTGCTTCCGCTTCATTTCTTTATGCAATACCACGTTATTGCAACTTTAGCGGCAAATCATAGTCCATTTTTACGCCTTTGATGCCCATTCGCGTTGTTTCAAGCTCCAGTTTAACGGCATCTTTGATATCTCCTTCGAATTGCACAGGGCAGATGAAGACATCATTTCTTGCCGAACACATTGTGGTGTGTAAAGTTTTGTTCTTCGATACTAATGTAAGCTTCGCAGAGGAGTCCTGCGTTGTCGCATTTTCCCAATTCAAATCGAGAAGGTACACCTTAAAACCCAATGTCCCGTTATTTACAACTTCGGTATGGAAACTCCCGGGCATCCTCACAAACCCTTTGTGTGGCCCAAGCTTGTCTTCGCCGTGCGAATATCCGACAGTCGCTAAAGTAGTCAAAGTTAGACTCAGACCTAGATTGAATACGCCTCTCATTGCAGATCTCCTGTGACTTTATCATTTATAGTGGGGTTGCCTTTTAAAGACATCGCCTTGGCCCCTAATACGGCTGACTGGAGGGCAAGGTCGATCCGGCGAACTTTGCTGCTTAATAAATGTTCGAGTGCCCCTACGACGTCGGGTGAGTTTTTTACCCCTCGATCGTATTCCTGAACCGTCGTGGTCAAATACTTTTGTGCGTATGCTAACCGCTGATCATTGATTTCTCTTAAGCGTTCGATTTCTTTTCGTTCAATTTCAACGCCTTCAATCATACTTGTCGTGTCGAGCTCAAGCTTCTGAATTTCCAATTGTGCTTTCTGCTGAGAAAGTTGAGCTATTTGGAGTGCTGACTGCTGCAATCGGCCGTCATACAGAGGCATCGAAAGAGTAACTCCCAAGACGGATTCCACCTTCTTGAATTTTTCTGAAGGGTAGATTTTTCCAACATTTGCAAAAGCATCAATTTCTGGTTTATAGGTCGAATTTATCGAATTTTTTTCTTGGGAAATTATTTCGAGAGTATTCTTCATTCGCAAGATTGCAGGGCTATCATTGATGAGGATCTTTGTGTCGATTGCCGAATGCCTCGGAAAACTTCCTTCGACGACCACTTTTTCTTCCTGCGCGATATTCGCTATATTTTTTACCGTTACAAGATTTTTTTCTTCCTCGGCTTGAAGGCTGCTTGCCGTTGATTGAAGTTCCTGGCCACGAAGGCGAAATTCGAGCTCATCAGCTCGAGTGGCAACCCCGGACGAAGCACGGCCTTGCGCGACTTTTCTCTGCTTGTCATTTACCTGCATTTCATCTCTAAGCAGCTTCTTTTTTTCCTTTAGAGCCAGCAGATTGTAAAACAGAGAACGGAGTTCAAAGGTAAGAGATTGTTTACGAGCAGCTAGTTCAAGGTCAACGGCCCTGATTTCTAAATCTGAAGTTTTTTTCGCAAGTTTGTCCCGACCGCCCCGATAAATATTCCAACGGCCCTCAAGTGTCGCTACAGGCCCCGTTCGATCCTCGTCGATAGTCTTTTCGGAGATAAATCCCGCTTTCGCATACAGTGTCGGTTGAAAGCGGGATTCAAGTGTGTCGCGTTCGACATTTTTGATGCCATGCTCACTCTGAATGGAATGAATCTCAAGGTTATTCTCGGCCACTCTGTTTTCGAGCGCAGCGAGGCTCCATACTTTTCCTTCTGCCAATAGACTAGACGGCAAAGCAATAGTTAAGGAGAAAATAAATCCGATTCGATTCAGAACTGAGCATCTTTTCATTGTTTTTCAACCTGAAACTTGAAGGTGTCTGATTTTCCTTTGTAAGATGCTTTTACTTCCACCGTGCTGCGAATTGCACTGCTTAAATCAACAGTGCCGACGAATGCATCACCTGTGCCTTCCAGCTTTACGGGCAATGGTTTTCCTTTAGGCGCTTGGGCGGTGGCTGTAACTTTTACATCTGCGAGGGGAATCTTTTCGCCACTGTGTGAGATCGGATAGAAGCTGACTTTGCTGCCTTCATTAACCATCTCCATATTCAGTTGACCACCGGGTTTTACCGCCCCTCCATTTTGAGAGGCAATTTGTCCAGGCGGCTGGTCATGCCCTTCGTGAGCCATTACAAATGTTGGCAAAAGGACGCCGACTGCAAGAAACGAGACCCGAAGAAAATTTTTCATAATACTTCCTTTTTTAGAACTCTTTGTTCATATTTTCTATACTTGCTTCGGCCGATTTTCGACCGAAGTTAAAGAAAACTGTTGGTGTAACAAACATGTCGAGGAAGGTGGAGCTTAGCAGGCCCCCCACGATCACGATTGCAACGGGATGCAGGATCTCTTTGCCCGGCTCTCCTGCGGCAAAAACCAGCGGTAGAAGTCCAAGAATAGCCGTTAGAGTTGTCATCAGCACTGGCACAAGACGCTCCAGAGAGCCCCTTATAATCATTTCCCGAGAGAAGTCTTCTCCTTCCTTATGCATCAGATGAAGGTAGTGGGAAATCATCATGATGCCATTGCGAGAGGCGATTCCGCAGAGAGTTACGAAGGCAACCAGGCTGGCTATAGAAATGTTTCCGTCACTTAGATAGATTCCCAAAATCCCCCCAATGAATGCGAGAGGAATATTGAGCATCACTTGCAGAGTGATAAAGAACGATTGAAAGTGCATATAAAGTGCCAGGAAGACTCCTGCGAGAGCTAGAAGACCAAGGATAATCATGAGTTTGGAGGCTTGTTCCTGACTTTCAAACTGCCCACCGTAAGTAACAAAGTATCCTGGCGGCATAGTTACCTTACCGTCTATTCTCGTACGTACTTCCTTAACCACACTGGTTAAGTCACGTCCCGAGGTATTGGCTTGCACCACGATACGTCGTTGGCTGTTCTCTCGATTGATCATATTTGGTCCGGTGGATTCAAAGACATCCGCGACATCCTCGACCAGAATGCGCTTGCCATTGGGCATCACTTTAATCGGCATCTTGCGAAGTACGTCCAGGTCAGAACGTGATTTTTCGTCAAAGCGCATAAATATCTCGACAGTCCGTTGCCCTTCAATGACTTGGCCTACGACGTCGCCTTGCAAAGCTTTTTCCAGAAGCTGTGCTACATCGCCAAGAATCATTCCATATTTTTTCGCCGAATCTCGCATTAAGTTTATCTTTATTTGAGGGATCAAAACTTGTTGCTCGATTTGAAGATCCACCAGCCCAGGCGTTCCCTGCAAAGCTTGCGAGACTTCGGCGCCCTTTTTTCTGAGCGTAGCCAGATCAGGACCGAATACCTTTATAGCAATTTGTGCCCTTACGCCGGACAGTAGGTGGTCAAGCCGGTGAGATATTGGTTGACCAACATTGACGAATATACCTTCCAGGCTCGAGAGTCGGTCGCGAATTTCCTTGAGGACCATCGCTCGAGGGCGTCCTTCGCCTTCCTTAAAATCGACTTCTATTTCACTGGAATGAACGCCCTCGGCGTGCTCGTCAAGTTCTGCCCGTCCCGTCCTTCTTGAAACCGATTTAACCTCAGGGCTCTGAAGAATGAGCTTTTCAGCCTGGGTTCCGAGTTCGCCGGATGCTACGAGTGAGATTCCCGGCGTTGCTAAAACGCTGACTGTTGCCGTGCCCTCGTTAAATGCTGGAAGGAAGTTATGCCCGAATCGAGTGGCAAGGAATATCGCTCCGATGAGGAGAAGAGAAACAATGCCAATGATCAATTTAGGAAAATCGAGGGAAATATTAAGAATTTTCCTATCTATAAATTTTAAACCTCTTACCAACCAGCCTTCTTTACGGTCTAGGAGTTTCGCATTTGACAAGAGATAGGAACAGAGCGCGGGCGTCACAGTCAAGGAAACGACCATCGATGCAAGCAGGGAAATAATGTAGGAGATGCCTAATGGAATAAACAGGCGGCCTTCGATTCCTCCCATGTAGAAGAGAGGAATGAATACGAGACAAACAATCACAGTTGCAATGACGATTGAATTACGAACTTCGCTTGAGGCATGATAGATGACTTTTAGCGGACTAAGTGGGATATCGCTGAGTCGATTCTCTTTAAGCCGTCTCAACACATTTTCAACATCCACAATTGCATCATCGACGAGTTCTCCGATCGCAATGGCAAGGCCTCCCAGAGTCATAGTATTCACGGTTAAGCCGAATATCTTAAATATGATCGCAGTCAAAACGAACGAAAGTGGAATAGCAGTCAAAGTAATAGCAGTGGTTCTAAAGTTGAGGAGAAACATAAACAAGACGATTACGACTAAAATCACACCATCTCTGAGAGCCTCTTCGACATTAGAAACGGCGGCATCGATGAAATTTGCCTGTCGAAAAAGATTTGGATTCATCTCGACGCCGACTGGAAAGGATTTGTTCACCTCTGCCAATGCTTGATCAACTGCTTTTGTCAATTCAATCGTACTCGCACCGGGTTGCTTCTGAATGCTCAATATGACGGCAGGCCTGGCGTTTACGCTCGCATCGCCGCGCTTGACCTGAGGCAACTCCTGTACGGCTCCTATATTCCTTACACTCACAGGAACACCGAAATGCATCCCAACGACTGAGTCAAGAATCTCTTCCTTCGTTTTTACAGAACCGAGGTTTCGAATCAGAAACTCTTGGCCTTCTCGGTCAAAAAATCCACCCGTTGTGTTTCGACTGATGTCCGAAAGATTGTGCTCAATATCGTCGATCGAGAGCTGATAGTTCTGAATCTTAGCGGCAGACAGAAGGATCTGAAATTGTCTCACCCCTCCTCCAATGCCAATGACTTGGGCGACTCCTGGTATTGAGAGTAGGCGGGGCCGTATGGTCCAATCGGCTAAGGTTCTCAAGTCCATGGGTGAAACCTTGCCATCAGGCGACGACAGGCCAACGAGCTGAATTTCTCCCATAATGGATGCGATGGGTCCCATGACCGGCCGAATGTTCGGGGGAAGCCTTTCTGCGGCGAGGGCGAGTTTCTCCTGCACCAACTGACGATTGCGATAGATATCAGTTCCCCACCCAAATTCGACGTAAATGATACTCAAACCCACCCCGGAGCTCGAACGAACCCGTTCGACTCCAGGTAGTCCATTAAGACTAGATTCGAGAGGGAAGGTGACAAGAGTCTCGACTTCTTCAGGAGCAAGGCCAGAAGCTTCTGTCATAATGTTTACAGTTGGACGATTTAGGTCTGGAAAAACGTCAACCGGAAGGCTCTTAAGGGTTAAAAAGCCATATACAAAAACCAACGCTGCTAAACTAACAACAAGCAATCGGTGAGTCAGAGAAAAGCGAATTATTCTATCTAGCATCAATGCCCTCGTATATACCCTGCTCCCTATATACCCCCGACTTCACAAGGTTGTGACAGTCCCGGCGAAAAAAGGTGGAAAAGTCTATTCGCGGTTTCAGGAGAAGTTGGAATGCAAGCGAAGCGGTTACTCGTGTCTTCTGGTAAGTCATTATTGCGTGATTTAGGAGCGCGGCATTCTAGAGTCAGTCATAAGTGGGGGAATTGAGACGAAGTCGGGAATTTTTAAATGTGAGCCAGTCACAGTTTCAGAAATTCGAGTGTATACAGAGGTGAAGCTTGAATGATTGAGGAGCAATGGACCTATGCATTTTGAAACATTGCCCGAGCATGTATCGATTAAGATTAAAGAAGCTGTTTTGCGCGATATGAACCCTACCCAGCTCACGCTTCATTCGAAGCTGAGCGTGGCAGTTATTGCGGGTGGCCTGATTTCATTGGCGCTTTGCGGTCAGTTTGGATTTGGAGTGACCCAGTGGGCGGAATTCATGAGTCATGCACTTCATGAACGGATGGCGCCCATTCCCTGCGCTATGATTTGTGGATCTCTCTATGCTTTGTTTCCGACCTTAATCCTGCGATTAATTTTATGTTCGCCTATGCAGTTCAGAATTATCCTTAGAAAACATTTTTGGTCGGTTTTATTTTGGTACTTTTCAGTTGGAACTACTCTTGCCTACCACGGTGAGCATGGTCAGGGAATTTTAGAACTTAGCAGTTGGGTCTTATCAGCTCTGCTTACCAGTCACGCACTCGAGATGATTGCGCGAAAATTCCTGAATGGGTGGAGTGTGTCCGGACTTGTTCGGGTTCGCTAAAGTCACACTCTATTCTTCCGTTGTCTTCATTTCCTTTGCATTTAGTTTCCTTATCTCCCAGCTCTTCCACAACGCGAACACAGCAGGGTAAACCAACAACTCAAGCAATCCAGAAGTGACAATCCCCCCCACCATCGGCGCGGCTATTCTCTTCATGACTTCAGAGCCTGCGCCACTGCTCCACATAACCGGAAGGAGTCCGATGAGGGCCGCGGCGACAGTCATGAGTTTGGGTCTTACCCGCTGGACGGCTCCTTCGTGAATGGCCTCCCTCAGCATGGGTAAACTTGGTCGGGTGCCATTGTTAATTCGATGATTGTACGAGTTCGTGAGATATAGAAGCATGACAACGCCTGTTTCCGCATCCAATCCTGCTAGCGCGAGGAGGCCTATTCCAGATGCGATGGACATCTTATAGCCAAGGAAGAAGAGGAGCCAGAATGCTCCGACAAGTGAAAAGGGAATGGCCAGAAGAATGATTCCAACTTCGATCGCTGACCGGGTGTTGAGATACAAAATAAAAATGATCAGCAGAAGGACTGCTGGAACGACTACCTTGAGAGTTTCCTTAGCGCTTCTGAGCGCTTCAAACTGCCCTGACCATTCCAATGTTACGCCAGGCGGCAACTTCACACTTTTCTCAACCGCAGTCCTCGCCTTGTCAACGAATTCAGATAATCCTACGGCCTTGTCAACGTCGACGAATACAAACCCCAGCATCCGTCCATTTTCACTTTGAATCATCGGAGCACCTGAGTTCACGGTTATGCTGGCAACTTGCCCAAGCGTAACCTCCTGGCCTAAAGGAGTGGGGATAACGATCTTTTCGAGAGCTTCAATATCATTTCGGAAATCCTGGGCGTAACGGACGGATATTGAATAGCGTTCACGGCCTTCAATGGCTGTTGAAACCGGTGACCCACCGACGGCCGTTTCGATCAGGGTATGCACATCGGAAATATTTAATCCGTAAAGCGCCGCGACTTTTCGTTTCACGACGATATCGATGTAAGATCCTGATCCGATTCTCTCCGCGATCGCCGACTTCGTTTCGGGGAGCTTTTTCAAGGTGTCTTCGATTTCGATCGAAGTTTTCTCTATCTGTTCTAAGTTTGCGCCGAGGACTTTGATGCCAATGGGAGTCCGTATTCCTGTGGAAAGCATTTCAATACGTGTTTGAATAGGCATCCACCAGATATTAGGCATGCCGGGAAACGTCAGCTTTTCATTAAGTTCGGCAACAATCTTGTCGTAAGTCATCCCTTCGCGCCATTGTGATTCCGGTTTGAGGGAGATGACCGTCTCGAACATATTCACCGGCGCTGGGTCAGTAGCAGACGTTGCGCGACCTGCCTTACCGTAAACGTGTGCTACCTCGGGCTGAGCTTTTATGATTGCATTTTGTTTTTGCATGGTTTGGACGGCTGTATCCAAACTCATGCCTGGGACAGAGGTCGGCATGTAAAGTATCGTGCCTTCGTTAAGTGAGGGCATAAACTCCGACGGAATCCTAAACACCACGGGCAAAGTGATGAGAACGATAAGGAGGGCCGATGCTATGACCGGCACTTTCTTCTCGACTACAAAATCTACAATCGGGCCGTATATTTTTTGCAGGAATTGACTGATCCGGTGTTCATCTTCATGAACAAATTTTCCTTTTAAGAAAAGTATGGCCAGCGCGGGGGTCAGTGTTATGGCTAGCACGGCTGCCCAGGCCATCGATACAGTTTTTGTAAAGGCAAGCGGAATGAAGAGACGTCCCTCACGTCCCACCAAAGAAAAAATGGGAAGGAATGAAACCGTGATGACCAGGAGCGAAAAAAACAATGGACGGCCCATCTCAACCATCGCCTGAGTAATGATCTCTCGGCGTTCAGTTTCTGGCATAACTTTCGTGTTGCGACCTTCAAGCTTCTTATGAGCGTTTTCAACTAGAATTATCCCTGCGTCGACCATAGCGCCAATAGCCAGAGCAATCCCCCCGAGGGACATGAGATTGACGGTTAGACCGCTATAGAGCATAGGGAGGAAGGAGAGTAAAACTGCGATGGGTAAGGGCAGTATCGCCACCCAACTGGCTCTCGCATGCCAGAGGAATATGGAAACGATGAGTGCGACAACGATGATCTCCTCGACGAGAACTCGCCTGAGCGTGGATATGGCCCGATGTATGAGATCCGACCGATCATACACAGGGACTATCTCCACTCCTTCTGGCAATGACTTCTTAAGCTCCTCCAGACGCACTTTAACTCGATCGATAACATTCAGCGCATTCTCACCAATACGCAAGACGACGATGCCGCCGGCAGCCTCTCCGTTACCGTCAAGCTCTCCTGCTCCCGCTCTTGGTGCTGGGACCATCTGGACACGTCCCAGATCGCCTACAGTGACCACCCGGCCACCTCCAAGAGTTGAGACGGGGATTGATTCAATGTCTTCCATGTCCTTAATATAGCCGCGACCGCGGATGGCGAACTCCGTACCCCCCATTTCTAAAACGTTGGCACCAATTTCCTGATTGCCGTTCCGGATGGCTCGCGACACGTTTAATGGAGAAAGTTTAAAGGCTTGAAGTCGTTTAGGGTCCAGACTCACTTCATACTGCTTAACGAATCCCCCTATGCTGGCAACTTCTGCGACCCCGGGCACACCTTGAAGTGAAAGTCGCAAATTCCAGTCCTGAAGAGAGCGGAGCTGAGCAAGATCGTGTTTGCCGCTCACGTCCCGAAGAGCATACTGAAAGACCCATCCCAGGCCTGTAGCCTCCGGTCCCAAGGTGGGGACCACTCCTGGTGGAAGCTGGGCTACCGACGCCAGTTTCTCGGCAATTCTTGACCGAGCCCAGTAAAGGTCTGTCCCGTCCTCAAATACAACCAGAATTTGCGTCGCTCCGAGCATGGAAAGGCCGCGCACGTACTTAACCTTGGGAGAGGCCAGAAGGGAAGTTGTGAGTGGGTAAGTAACCTGGTCCTCGATGAGATCTGGTGAGCGTCCGGGCCATTCCGCGAAGACAATGACCTGGGTATCACTCAGGTCCGGTAATGCGTCGAGCGGAAGCTTTTTTAACGAAAAAATTGTAAATAAGGATACTGCGAGGACAATGAGAACCGTCATGATTGGATTCGCAGCACATAGACGAATTATGCGAGTAATCATTCGTGGGCCCTAGCTGGTTTAACTTGCATGGATTTATCCGGCGAGCTGCTTTTGCCTTTGTCTTTGCTGGATTTGACGTCACTCCATTTGGGTAAAGCAGACCGCAGTTGGGCCTCCGATCCAAGGAGGAAGGTTCCGCTGGCTGCCACCCTTTCGCCTTCACTAAGGCCACTGTAGACTTGAACTGAGCCCCGAATGCTCTTTCCAACCGAGACTTCGCGCGGTTCAAGTTGGCCTTCGCCGCGATCAACAAACACATAGCGGTGGCGTCCGGAATATAGAACTGCCTCGGATGGAATTGTAAGTTGGTTGCCAAGTTCTACTGGAATGGCGACGTCCATATAGACGCCTGGTTTGAGCCCCATTTTCAATTCCATAACCTCAAGCCGAACATTCACCGTTCCAGCCCCTTGCTCGACTTGAGGGTAAATGAGGTTTACCTTGCCCTTGATAGGCTCAGTGCCTGCACCAGGGACGGAAATTAAAGCTGTCTGGCCCACTCTTACATCGCCGATATCTTGCTGAAAAACTCGAGCAACCAGGTAGGTCTTATTTAGGTCTCCGATGCTGTAGAGCAACTGACCGGCATTAACCGATGCTCCTTCTCTTGCCGTAATGTCAAGGATAGTACCGTTGAGAGGCGATCGAATGATAATGTCGCGAATAGGTTTGTGAGTCTTTCTGATCTGATCGATGTCGATGCTCGACAAGCCTAGATTCTTAAGTTTTTCGCTTGCCGCATCATGAAGCGAGTGACCGTCTTCAGAAATTTTATCAGCGAGCAGGAGCTCACTTTGTGCTGTTACGAGGTCGGGACTGTAAACCGTGAATAAAGGATCGCCCTTCTGAACGGAATCTCCGATTCGTCCGCGAAATTGTTTGACCACATAACCTGAATATCGAAGCGACAATTCTTCTCGGTGGGTCTGATCCTGTTCCACAACTCCTACGGCTTCAATATCCCTTTTCATAGGCAGGGTCTTTGCCTCGACAAAGCGGACACCGATTTTTTGAAGTCGCTCCGGCCCAATATCAAGAGCTTGAGCGGCTGATGATTCGGCGCCTGTGTTGCTGCCTCCTCTTGACGAGACACCAGCAACACCGGTTGTTAGGCTGTAGTGAGCCGAGGTCTTCGCGCCTTCGAATTCAGCGCTGACTGTAAGCTCCCAGGTGCCCCCCATGGCGAGATCAAACTTTGCCAGGTAAGCACCTTTACCCTGAGGTTCAACCAGAGCTTTCTCATCCATTCGAGGCATTGTTCCCATAGAAGGCATGAAAATTGTCACATCCACTTTTGCCGTATCAACTGCTTTGCCTGTATCGTCTCTTAGCCTGATAGTAAGACTGTTTTCACCGGATTCAGGCGGATTTGGTTTAGGAGTAACCTCAATTTTTATCGAAGCAAACGCCAAGTGTGAGACGAAAGAAGCTGCTAGAACTGCCGAAATTAAAGGAAGCCGAGAAATCATACATGTTGTTCCCATGTTCACATTCCCATTCCGGGGTTGTTATTGTTTTGTTCGCTTTCGGATTCGCCCTTGTTACTGTCTTTGATTGCGTTTCCATCGCGGCCTTTGGTCTTTGACTTGCCGTTGGCCGACTTCATGGGGTCTGCAGTTGTCGGTGACAAACTCATCGAACTCCCAATATCGAATAGCTGAGGAACTTCTTGGTCAAGTTCGTCGTCAACCATCCCCGCATTAATTTTTTCGAGTGAAAGCTTTGCTCTCGCGAGGGATTCGATGATGCGAACTTCTGAGACTTGTAAATTTAGTAGTGTCCTGCGAGCGGTTATGATGGCCCCTATATCTATCTTGCTTTGGCTAAATTGAACGGTTGTCGCTTCGATATGCTCTGCTATCGGAGGAAGAATGTCTTTTGCAATTGTATTCAGATTGGCCTTAATTTGGGATATCCGGCTTTCAGCCTGCAGAAGTGCGAGTTGCTTACGCCGATCCTGCCAGGCAAGCTGCTGTTCGGTCTGGAGTTGGATGACTTTATTTTCATTCGTGATTGAGCTTCTCTGAATGTTGGAGAAGAGCGGGAGGGTTAGGCCAATCATCGCCCCATACATTCTCATTCCCGAATCCTCCTCCATCACTTCTCCTGAGGCCATGAGTGACGGGAGGCTTCGTTTATATTCGAAATTCTGGCGGGAAAGGGATAGCTGCTGTTGTTGTTCGATCTGCGATCGCACGAGATCGGGTTGTTTTAGCTCAGTTGATGAAGACGCCTTCAAGAGTGATTCCGGCCATTCAAGGGAGAAGTTCACATCATTGGGATTGGCAATTGAAGGATGGTTGATGAAGAAGAGCGCGTGTCTTTTGAGATTAAGTAAATCTGTTTCCAACGAAGCAATATTGATCTTTAAGATCCCGCTTTCGCTATGGGCTTGCAGGAATTCGTGATGAGATCCAACACCTTGCCTAAATTTCTCATGAGTGAATTCACGAATGCCATCGACCACTTTGAAGTTTTCTTTTTGTAATTTAAGCAATTTGCCTGTTCGAATGATCTTAAGGAATAGATCAGCAGCTTCGATACGACGTGTGAGGGAATAGAGTTTATTGGTGTACTCGATGCCCTTGATCTGGCTCTGCGCGATTTGCTCTTCAGCTGCCAAAGTTCCTGGCCAGGGAATACTCTGGGAAAGCCCTACTTTCCATTGAGCCGCATCCTTAGTCTTGTTTGCCATTTCCCGCTCGGGTTGTAGTGCACCTTGAAAGGGAACTTCATCTCGACCAAAGTTGAATTGAGGATCAGGAAGAACACCTGCTCGCTTAGAAGATTCTCTCGATCGCTCCAGATCCTGATCATCAATCGCCCGTCGCGGGTGTTGGATCTCTACCGCATCCAAAAAAGAATCGAAATTCAGTTGAGTCTCGGTCTGACCTTCGCTGTATGCAGTTTCGGATCTATTCAATGAAAGGATCAACGCCAGAGTTAGAAAGATTTTGGCCACAACCGCTCCCCGTTGATATTTAAATTTAACTCCGAGTCTACTCCCGCTTATGCAAGATTGTGACATAGAGATCCAATATATTATTTCCCTTTGTACTTTATGACCCTATGGAATCCATTCTATGTACATATGGCGCTAAAAGTTGTTGTTTAAACCGTCTGTCCAGCATGGTTAAAACCCAAGTATCGAATGATCGCATCAGGGAGCGTCAGGATGCAGCTTGTTAAATTCACTCTCCTGCTTCTCGTTAAAGTCTATGACCGCTCTCATCGAATCTTGATAGGAAGAGGTGAAGTCCCAACTCAACACAATGAGCCCGCTGAGCCCACTCACGAGCAGTCCCCAGTCTTTGTTCCAGGAGAGTGGACTCTTCCTATGAGAGGCTATGTAGACAGGCATTATGATGGCTAAGGCAGCCGCCGATGCCACTCCAATACGAATAACACCATTTTTTGTTTCTCCGACATAGAGTTGGCCTAATCCCGGAATGATTGAACGTGATGAAGCGACTCTTTTGGACTTCCAATCCATACGTTTTGCCGACTCTGCTAATGGTGTGAGCGGTGAATTGGGGAATTCACTCATTAAGGAATCGAAGGCCTCATTGGGGGACGATCTTGGTAAGCCCTCTATGCCGGTGTTCCGACAGGCCCAACCAAGGCGATAGAGAGTAAGGGGGCGAAGTTGTGACTTTGGATATTTAATCAACAACGTTTCCCATAGTTGAACCGCGCTGTCCGCTGAACGTAATCGCAATTCGCCTATATCCAGCGATGCCGCTAGGGCCTGAAACGCAGGAAAATCAGTGACGGCAGCCGCTGCTTCGGCAAAATAGGAAGCGATGCTTCTGACCGGAGGCTGAAATCGATATCTGTAAAAACTTTCTGCTTGGATAAATTGACGTTTTTCGGCAGGGGAGGATTGAATATTGTCGATTTCATTCACAGTTCTGGCGAGCCTTTCCTGTGTCTCCTCAAATACCTTGTCTTCAGAGCTAATCAATACAGAAGCAGTTGAACAGCCATAATTCATTGCAAAGATTACTGATATTATGATTAATCTATGAGCTATTACTGTGCGTCGAAGGCCAAGGATCATAGGCCGCTCTTTTTGTTGAGGATAGAACCAAAGGAAAGAAGATTGTATCCGTGTGAGTCTACTATGCTTATAAAGCAAAGATAGTACGATATTTTAATGAGGAATGTAAATTGAAAGTAAAAGGCAGCACGCTTCGACAGATCCCGCGCGGTATTTGGATGCTTGGATTTGTCAGCCTGTTTATGGATATTTCCTCTGAAATCATTCACAGTCTATTACCACTCTTTATGGTTACAAGCCTCGGTATCAGTACGTTTACAGTTGGACTTATCGAAGGAGCGGCTGAGGCAACAGCGCTTATTGTCAAAATATTTTCAGGGGCAATTAGCGACTATTTTGGCAAGCGAAAGAGTCTCGCGCTCATTGGATATTCCCTTGGAGCACTTACCAAGCCTATATTCTGCCTGGCGGGGGGCATGCCCCTTATCCTCACAGCTAGACTCCTTGATCGAGTCGGCAAAGGAATCCGCGGGGCCCCACGCGATGCTCTCGTTGCTGACATTTCGCCAGCTCATTTACGTGGAGCTTCTTTTGGACTCAGACAATCTCTCGATACTATTGGAGCATTCATTGGGCCGCTTTTAGCCGTGATTTTTATGCTGCTATGGAACAACGATTTTCGTGCTGTCTTCTGGCTTTCGGTCATTCCCGGCATCTTCGCCGTACTGCTTCTTTTTTTCGGGGTGAAGGAACCTACGAATAAAGAAATTCATAAACGCAGAAATCCCATTCAAAAGGACAATCTTAAGCGTCTCGGACAAGCGTATTGGTGGGTGGTGGGTGTTGGAGCAATTTTTACCCTGGCAAGATTCAGCGAGGCATTTCTGATACTTCGAGCTCAACAGGCAGGGATAGCGATCGCCTTGGTGCCGCTGGTCATGGTCGTCATGAACATTGTCTATTCTGTTTCGGCTTATCCTTTTGGAAGACTTTCTGATCGAATGAGCCATACCAGGCTTCTTGCATGTGGTATCGCGGTCCTCAGTCTCGCGGATATTATACTGGCAATAAGTTCGCACTGGGGGGTGGTTTTGCTCGGAGTTGGCCTCTGGGGATTGCACATGGGTATCACCCAAGGTCTCCTGGCAGCAATGGTGGCTGATACAGCGCCAGAGGATCTTCGTGGTACCGCTTTTGGCTTTTTCAATCTTGTGAGTGGATTGGCCATGCTTTTGGCCAGTGGTATTGCAGGGTATCTTTGGGAAAAACTCGGTGCGACTTATACCTTTGCTGGAGGCCTTTTGTTTTGCTTCATTGGACTCGCTGTGCTTGCGTGTAAGCCTTCTAACAAAATGGTCGAGGCTCCGATTATTTCATAGAGAACGCGGCAACTTGTACTGTAGGTGCTGGTATTCCAAGTAGTGGAGATACATGGACAGTGACCACTGGACACGACACACAAAGCTACGGGCTTTGGAACGGTAAGAAGGGAGCTGTTTGCGATTGACTGCACGTCGATACGTAGCATTCATACAACTGAAAGCTTCAGCAAAACTCTTCATCAGAACGAAATTCGAAATTTTGAGATTTGTTTTCCATCGACTCGACAGTCAAATTCCCCCTCATTTATCGTGTTCCCTCTCAACGGGTCAGCAACTGGCCTTACGTTTGGAGGGGGGGAAACCCTTTCCTCGTTGAAACACGAAACTCCTTCTATAGCGTTAGACGCTTAGGTGGTAGTAGTTCATAGGCTAATTATACGGGATTAGAACTTTGCCCGGATGGTGATTATGTTCATAGAAGCAAGATGATACAATACCTTGCGCTGATTTGACCCCTAACCAGGCAGATTGTTCATAGTCTTAGTTGTGAACAAGCTGCAGGAAACTGAAACTAAACTTCATTTTATCGCATGCCGATAAGGCCCTGTAATCTATAACAACTCATTGTCATCATTGACTTTCATGAGATTTTTCCCTAAATTATTTCTATGGAATGCCGATAGGACTTCCAAGAGGTAGCTAATGAGAAACGCAACGCACGACTTTATGAATCATCTTCCTCCCGTTTTCAGCGCTAGGGAGGCAGCTAGCCTTATGCTTGGCATCCGCTCCCCTGCCCATGTTCTCTCGCGCATGGTGGATAACCAAGAGCTGGTGCGCCTAAGACGAGGCCTTTTTGCAGCGACTGGCTCGATAGATACTTTCTTCGCGGCCAACCGACTGGTACCTAACTCGTATGTTTCCTTTGAGACCGCTCTGTCTCACTATGGGATGATTCCTGAACGCGTGGAGACAGTGATGTCAGTGTGTCTTACGCGGCACACTCGAATCACAACTGAGGCCGGTGATTTCGAATTCATGGCGCAGACTCATGAGCTTTTTTCGGCGTCTCATACGCTTGAATTCCGCCAGGGCTACTCGGTTCGAATCGCAACTCGCGAGAAAGCCCTCTTTGATACGATCAGCCGCATGCGTATTCGCGCCACCTCGATGACTGAGGATGATGCGAGACGCTTCGTGATCGAAGGTCTAAGGGTTGAAGAGGATACGATTCATAGCCTGTCGATACGTGAGCTAAGGCGTCTGTCGCCTTTTTATACTTCGCGCCTTATTCATCTTTTCGTCTCCTCCCTGAGAAGTCATTGAGCTGACTTTTCTAGGGGCCTTCCTGTTCTCACCTGAATTAAGATTTGAGGACTCCCTGCATGCATCCAGCTATAAAAGCCATGCTTTCTCAATACGATAAAATGAAGACCATCGAAGACGAGAAGAATGCTCTCAAGGAGATCATTCAAAAGATCTGTCTTGTCGGTCTTCACAGAAAAAATTTTTTTGAGAAGGCTGCTTTCTTTGGTGGTACTGCTCTTCGTATAATCTATAACCTTGAGCGGTTTTCTGAAGATCTTGATTTTTGTCTCGACGAGAAAGATCCTGATTTTCGCTGGATCGACTATAAAGAGGCTGTTCTTGATGAACTGAAGACTTATGGATTTGAGGCTGAGTTTGAGCCAAAAAAGGATAACTCTGAAAGTGCAGTTGGCTCATCTTTTATCAAAAAATCAACACTCCGCGTACTTATCCTTATCGAGTCAAAGGGAAAAACTTCGCGCGAAGAGCGGCTCAAGGTTCGCCTTGAAATCGATAAGACTAATCCCGAGGGCGCTACGTATGAGATGCCTATTATCTATCAACCTGAAGTCGTGCAGATCAAAACTCTCGATCGGCCGTCACTCTTTGCTGGTAAAATGCATGCGATCATAGCAAGGCATTATAACAACAACGTTAAAGGACGCGATTACTTCGACCTTCTCTTTTACCTAAAGGGCGGCGTGAAGATTAATCTTCACTACCTCGAAAACAAACTCAAAGACTCCGGGCACTTTGCTGCCTCTGGAGTGCTCACTGAGGAGCGTCTTCGAGAGATTTACCTTGAAAAGATCGCGAGCGTTGACTTCAAACAGGCGATAAAGGACGTTGCGCCTTACATATCTTCCCGGCAACGAGATGGGCTTAAATCTTGGAGCGCACCCTTCTTCTCGGCGATGGCTCCGCAGTTGATGGGATCAGAGCCAAGTACAAGAAATGCCTGAGTCGCTCCCCAGCTTCTGACCACATCGAGATGGTAGAACTGCCCGATCCTGCTAGCCGTAGCGAAACAGCAAACCAGTACATTTAATGGGCGAAGATTACGGTGTCGCGATGCTGACGAATACATTCTAATTAGTATCGCATCGGACCAAGTGTTGAGTTCATTCGGCAGCGCGACAAGAATACTCCATCTTTTGGCATTAACTTTTCCATGCCTTTACCCGTGTTTCACAAAAATGAAGCCAAAGCTGTTTATGCCCTTAAAAGCCTGCAGATTGCTGACGTGACACTTAAAGTAGCAAGGAGCAAAAATCTTGAACAAAGGAATTATTTTGCTCAGAAGTATCTTGACCGTCACCAAAATGATAAAGACGAACAAATGGTAACAACTTGAATTAAGGCGGCTGAGATATGTCAGATCACAAGCTTTTAGAACGGCCGATACTACTCAGTCGCCTTTTAACTCGATCAGGAGATCAGGCCTGGAACTTTGCGGTTCCAATTGTTCTGATTCAGCTCTTTGCTAAAAATCCGCAACCTGCCCTCATTTACTTTTTTGTAGTGCTCCTGTGCGGTATTCTGCTGACTCCCCACGTCGGGCGCTTTATCGACAGCATGCCTCGATTCCGGCTCATCAAGCTCGGAATCACAATTCAGGCGATTTCAATTACTTTATCTCTATTGGTCGTAGCGGGGATGCATGCCTATGGCATCGGCGACATGCAGCCGCTTAGCTTTGGCGTCATCCAATCACTCGGATTGCTCGTGATCTGCGGTTTGGGTGCAAATATCGGCTCTACGATTATGGATATTTCGGTAGCGAGTGATATGGTCCCGACGGTCATTTCTAAAGATCGGATGGGACCATTCAACAGCAAATTCCGTCAAGTCGATCTTTTGACAGAAGTGACCTCGCCTCTGGTCGCAGGTCTCCTCCTTACCCTCACTCCCGAAAGCTATTGGCTTTTGGGATTTACAATTGTCTGGCTTTGGAACCTCATGTCGTTCGCTCCTGAATATTTTCTCTTGCGATCAGTATTTCGATTGAGCCCTGAGTTGCAAGAGCCCAAGCGTAAAGATCTTTCCCTGGCACATGAATCGATCTGGAAGAAATTAATCTCAGGGTTGCCTGAATTTCGCAGACAAAACATCTTCATAGCCATGATCGCATATTCCATTCTTTGGGTCTCTGTATTGAGCCCGCACGGCGTTCTCTTAACCGCTTTTCTCAAGAACGGTTGGAAGCTGCCTGAAGTACTGATAGGCGGATTTCGGGGGTTGGGTGCACTGTTTGGTCTAGTTGCGACTCTTCTTTACCCCAAAGTACTTGCCAAGTTTGGTTTGCTTAAGACCTCTCGAATGTTTTTATTAGTTCAGCTAATGGCGGTTGTGCTGGCCGTTAGCGCCTTCCATTTCGATGCGCTTCCCGCCCATATCCTGTTTTTGATCTTTATTCTCTTTTCAAGAATTGGACTCTATGGTTTCAGCCTTGGCGAAGGACAAATGAGGCAGATTTGTATCGCAGAAGCCTTTAGGGGACGAGTGAACGGCGCGGCATCAGCTATGAATAGCGTCGCCACGCTTATGCTGTTTGGTTTCGGGGCTATTTTCTCAGAGCCGCGTTTCTTCTTCATTTTGGTTTATCTATCTGGATTTGCTGTTTTGACTGCCGCTACGTTGTTGTGCTTCTGGAGACCTCATATTCCTGAACTTGAAGAAACAGTCGTTCCAGCTTAAAGGTCAGGGGCGTTTATGAAAGATTTTCCTTACTCGCGTTTGAAGCATGCTCGTAAGTTACTAAACCACCTTTCTTTCATCATGGGTTCATTTCTATTCCTTACGGGGAGTGGAGACGCAGCGTAGTTGAACAGTCATTGATCATTCCTGTCCGCTATCTTGCGGCTAGCTTTAACTTCCAGACAGCAGCCGGTGCAGAAGTTGGCGACCGATATATGTCGCTCGTCATCACCGCTATCGATAATGAAATCATGTCGTTGGCGTATCTTACCTATTGCCTTGAAAATCATGAGTGCCTCGCGAAAAAGCCAGAATTCTATTTGTCTTGGTCCTATCGAGATCGGATGGCTGAGGTCGAAAAGTAAATTATTTCAATAACGGCTTGAACTGGGGCGCCTTCAAAGATTACGCCCAAAAATCGACGCCATCGGGGGGGGCCGGTCGACTGCCCCTTAGTGTCATGCGAAGGCTGGAGGTCGGATCGAGTTCGAGCGTATACTCATTGGTCAATAAAATCAGCCAGGTTTACCGGAACGGTAGCTTTACCTCGTTCACGGACGAAAAGAGCAGCGAAAGCCTGTGACCAAAGACGTGCTCGACGGGGAAATGTTCAATGCAGCCGCGAACAAGCCAGAGAACGCCCCGTCACCCCAGTAAGCACCCCGAATGAGGGCGCCACCGGAACCATTAGTGTCGCTAAGGTATTGCCCCATTCCATAGGTGGAAGATGTCCAGCTGTCGTTCCAAAACGATTTTTGCGTATTGGTTGGCATCAGTTCGCCACGTGTCATGGCAGTGAAGCCCGAGTTTACTGAAGTGAATTCACGCCAGGCATAGACAGGCGCTCCGTCCGCCGAACCGAAGGGCTTGGCGTTGACGTTAGGTATCACGTAACTTGTCCAGTCCCAGACGTTGCCTGAAAGGTCCCAAACCACGGAACCGTTGGAAAGGGTGTGGGTTCGTTTTTGATTCCACACATCCCCACTGCTGTTCTTCGGCGTGCAATCGGTCTGGAGCCAGGCGAGGGTATCATCGCTTGATGCGGGGCAGGCGGATGAAGGGTTATTATCGCTATGGCCGCGATTGACGTTACCGATGCCTACCGT
>JACMPP010000011.1 GCA_014377445.1 Oligoflexus sp. | reverse complement strand
TGCTTTCATAAAGGAGCTGATGAGCTTGGGGCTGGATATGCGAGCAAGGAAGATAACGGTGAGGGTTCAGAGTAGAGCGTCAGACTAACTTTGACAGTGAAACGGAAACGCCTCGTGACAGTGGTCATGAAACGCTACACCAGCGACGAGAGTAAAGGGAAAAATCCAAATCTAAGAATGGATTCGATTGTCTTTTCCTGACCGTCTATGGCTGGAATTAAACTGCTGGGCACTGGAATTTGTGGAACCAGACCGGTTGCAGCCAGAACAAATGAAGCAAATAAAGTAAAAAAGAATGCCAACTTGTGAAGAAGCGATAACATTTCTGGGTATGTTTTTGGATTGTCGAACAAGTCCACCTCAATGATTAGAAGGTGGTTTCGCATCGGAAGCATTTGTCTAAAGTTTAGGATTTTTTGGACGGCGGTGTCTTCTTAATCAATTGACTGGAAGATGAAAGGTCGCTGGTCAAAGCAGACCATGTGGCGGCAGTAATTGTTGACCCAGAACAGGTCTTTTTGCTCAAGCGCATCACACTCCACGCGCGCGCCGATCTCTGGCGCATTCTCAACGGCACAAAGCCATCCGCCTAGGAAGTCTCGCCAGTGAGGAGTTCCTGACTTAGCGTCGTCTTCAAAAACGATCTTATACCGCAACGGTGGTGCGTGAAGGCTGTGGTCTTGTTCTAGTAAGCCATTTACCATTTCATGCCTCAAAATCCTTTGAAAGTCTTTCGTAGCAAAGCCTTGGAGCCAAAAAATCAAATTGGTAACGCACACTAAGATTTGGCTACCATTTCTCGTTTTTTAGACACAAAAAAAGGAACCTAAGTTCCTTTTTTGTAGAGAGTACCTCGCGCCAGACTCGAACTGGCACACCTTGCGGCAATGGATTTTGAATCCATCGTGTCTACCATTCCACCAGCGAGGCATTCGACCTAGAACCTAACGATTCCGACCCGGACAGGTAGTTTCCGAGAGGGCCAAATATTGCGGAAGGACCTCTGGAAGTAAAGAGAAAAGTTTGCTATTTCTCATATTTTTCGCGATAGCCAAAACGACATCACCTCCGCATTTCTAAGACCGTATGCTTATTTTTCCTGCTAAACTGACGATAAGTTCCGCGTAACCTCCTATTGGAGACCCCATGTCCTCAGCCTTTTGGGCAATGATGAGAGCCGAGCCAAGAGCCTCGGTCTTGCCCGTCGAAATTAAAGGTCTACTGAGCTGGCGCGACGGGCGCTCGCTGCAGGTACCCTTTTTGGTCTGGGACATATCTGTGGGTGGCATCGGACTTCTTCTCTCCGACGAACTGAAACGTGGCGAGCTTATCCAACTGACTTTTGGTCATCCCTTATCTCTGGCGATTGATTGTGAAGTTCGTTGGTGCGTGATGCAGGATGCGGACTATGATTTCCAAGAGGCGAGTTATCGGGTGGGGATAAAAGTAAACCAGCCCGGAATTAACTTCCAAGGGCTGGTTGATCACATCAATCGTCTTCGCAGTAAATAACTAAAACACGTGTTTTTAGCCTCGTACTCACGCGTGGGATCTACTGAATCAATTTTCTCCTTAAGCGCTCGCCTTCTCTTCTTCTTCTACCTGTTTCCGAATTTGAAGTTCGCTGATGAGATTCTTCAGCTTTTTGCCTTGCGACATCACTTCCAGCATTTCCATAGAAACTTGAACATTCTCGCAGTGTTGACACTGAAGAAACTGTAGGTCATCGTGGACCGTTTCTTTCATGTCGTGTCCACAGCATCCACATTTGTGATAATGTGCAGTTCGAGCTAAAAGTTCCTGTTTTTTGTATTCGGCATCATGCATCTTATCAATGAGTTCACGGTCTTTTTTGTAGAAATATTCTTCTTCGAGCAGACTGTGGTCATTAAGACGATCGGTGTACATACGGTCTCCGTGAGAGGGTCTATTGTGATCTCATAGGATGACTCTTCGGTGCTTTTGACAAAATCATTAGAAGGAATGCTTTGCTCATTCTTTTCCCTAGGATAAACTAGCTCTTTCACAACGGCAGAATCGACTCCCGATATTTGGTGCCCAAAGCTGCAACGATATCAAAGGGATACAATAAAGCGCAGAAAAACGCAGTCAAATAGCATCATTAACTGCGATTTGTCCGACAGAACCAGACGAAGGAATTTGTCAGAATGAAGCCATATTCTAAACGCGGGCAGGAAATTGAGAAGCTGTTGCGGGAGCGCATTCTTGTGCTCGACGGCGCCATGGGAACCATGATCCAGCAGTATAAACTCGGTGAGCAGGACTTTCGAGGCGACTGGTTTCCCGACCACTCGATCGATCTGAAGGGTAACAACGACCTTTTAACCCTGACCCGTCCCGACGTGATAAAGGAGATTCATCTTCAATACCTCGAGGCAGGTTCGGACATTATCGAGACCAATACCTTCAGTGGTACGAAGATCGCTCAGGCGGACTATAAGCTTGAGCACATCATTTACGATTTGAATAAGAAGGCTGCTGAACTCGCGCAGGAAGCAGTGCGGGAACACAAAGCCAAAACCGGTCGCGATGCCTACGTGGCTGGAGCGCTCGGGCCGACGAACCGGACCTGCTCGCTTTCACCAGATGTCAACAATCCCGCCTATCGTGCGGTGACCTTCGACGAACTCGTCGATACCTACTACGAACAGATCGTGGGTTTGATGGATGGGGGGGTCGATCTCCTCCTTCCCGAAACCGTTTTCGATACGTTGAACCTCAAAGCTTCGATCGTTGCGATCGATAAATACTTTGTGGATAAGCCTTTCCGGATTCCAATCATGCTATCCGTTACGATCACCGATGCTTCGGGCCGGACACTCTCGGGTCAAACGGTTGAAGCCTTCTGGTATTCCGTGCGCCAGGCAAGACCCTTGAGCGTGGGTATCAACTGCGCTCTCGGTGCTCAGGAAATGCGTCCCTACATTGAGACTCTCTCGAAGATCTCAGAGTGTTATATTAGCTGTTATCCCAACGCCGGTTTACCCAACCCGTTGAGCGATACTGGCTATGATGAGACGCCCGCGATGACCTCGGGACTGCTTGACGAGTTTGCCAAGAGCCATCTTCTCAACATCGTAGGTGGTTGCTGCGGAACCACGCCGGCTCACATCAAGGCCATTGCCGAACATGTCCGCAATCATGCACCACGCAAAGTGCCGAGCCTTACCAAAGCCACGCGATTGAGCGGCCTCGAACCGCTTGCCATCAAGAGCGACGACGGGCTCTTCTACATGATCGGCGAGCGGGCCAACGTCACCGGTTCACCGAAGTTTTCGAAGCTCATCAAAGAAGGCAATTTCGAAGCCGGACTCGCTATCGCCCGTCAGCAGGTTGAAAGCGGTGCCAATATCATCGACATTAACTTCGATGAAGGCATGCTCGAGTCCGAGCAGTGTATGACTCATTTTTTGAATCTCGTCGCATCGGAACCTGATATCTGCCGTGTGCCCATCATGATCGATAGTTCGAAATGGTCGGTCCTCGAAGCGGGAATGCGCTGTGTTCAGGGCAAGTGCATTATCAACTCGATCAGTCTTAAAGAAGGCGAGGAGATATTCCTCAACCATGCCCGCACCTGTATGAATTACGGCGCTGCTGTCATCGTTATGGCCTTCGATGAAAAAGGGCAGGCGGCGACGCTTGAGGACAAGATCCGCATCTGTCAGCGCGCCTACAAGCTTCTCGTGGAAGAAATTGATTTCCCACCCGAAGACATCATCTTCGATGCCAACGTCCTCACCGTCGGTACCGGTATTGAAGAGCATGCGAACTACGCCGTCGACTTCATCGACGCGGTCCGTGAGATTAAACGCACCTGTCCGCATGCTTTGACGAGCGGTGGTATCTCGAACGTCTCCTTCAGTTTCCGCGGGAACAACGTTGTTCGCGAAGCGATGCACTCCTCTTTTCTCTACCATGCGATCAAAGCTGGTTTGGATATGGGTATCGTCAACGCCGGTATGCTTGAAGTCTACGAAGAGATCGAACCGACCCTTCTCAGGTTGGTCGAAGACGTACTACTCAACCGCAGTCCGGAAGCAACAGAGAGACTTATCGATCACGCCGAGCAGGTCAAAGACCAGGCGAAAGCTGGTAAAGAGACGGATAAGAATGCCTGGCGCGAGCATCCTGTCGAACAGAGGATTATCCATTCTCTCGTTAAAGGTATCGATGAATTCATTGAAATTGATACGGAAGAAGCGCGTCTCAAACATCCAAGACCTCTCGATGTGATCGAAGGACCTTTGATGGACGGCATGAAAGTTGTCGGCGGCCTCTTTGGCGAAGGCAAGATGTTCCTCCCCCAGGTGGTGAAGAGCGCACGCGTCATGAAAAAGGCGGTCGCGCATCTCCAGCCCTTCATGGAAGCCGATAAGTTGAAGAACGGGGGGCGTCAGAGCCAGGGCCGTTTCCTCATTGCGACAGTGAAGGGTGATGTGCACGACATCGGCAAAAACATCGTGGCCGTCGTGCTCGCCTGCAATAATTATGAAGTCAAAGACCTCGGCGTCATGGTTTCCTGTGAAGAGATTCTCAGAAAAGCCAAAGAGATGGACGCGGATATTATCGGCCTCAGTGGTCTGATCACCCCATCGCTCGATGAAATGATCTACAACGCCGGGGAAATGGAACGCCAGGGCTTTACCATTCCTCTCTTGATTGGTGGTGCGACAACGAGCAAGGCCCACACCTCGATCAAAATCGCTCAGCATTATCACGGCGCTGTCTGTCACGTCGGTGATGCCTCGCTCGTGGTTGAAGTCTGCAACGATCTGATCAGCGAAGAGCGTCGCGGTGCTTTCAAAGAGAAATTGAAGATCGACCAGGAAGCGATCCGGGTTCGCCATGCGGCTCAGATTAAAGACGCTCACTTCCTGAGTCTGACCGATGCCCGTGAGGCCAAATTCAAAACGGACTGGGACAAGGCGCAGATCGATGTTCCAACGCGCCTCGGAGTGTGGGAGCAGGAGGACTTGAGCCTTGAAGAGGTCGCCAAGTACATCGACTGGTCACCCTTCTTCTGGACTTGGGAAATGAAGGCTCTTTATCCAAAGATCCTGACCCACAAAGTCTGGGGCCAGCAGGCCACCGAACTCTTTCGTGATGCCAACAAGATTCTTGACGATATCATCAAGAACAAACGATTCACCTTGAAAGCGATCACCGGACTCTGGCCCGCGCAGAGTATCGACGATGATGTCGTCGTCTATGATCCGGATCGTCCCGGGACTGTGCTTGAGACTCTTTATTTTCTTCGCCAGCAGCGTGAGCGTGAAGAAAAGAAGCCAGCTTTCTGTCTGGCCGACTATATCGCCCCCAAAAGCAGCGGTCGCATGGACTACATCGGTGGCTTTGCGGTGACTTCCGGCGAGGAGGTGGATAGCTTCTCGGCTTTTTATGAAGCTCAGAATGACGATTATACCTCCATCATGATCAAAGCGATCGGCGACCGCTTTGCGGAAGCTCTGGCCGAGATGACCCATAAGAGAGTGCGTGTGACATGGGGTTTCGGAAACGCGGAAACGCAAACCATCGAGCAGCTTATCAAAGAAGAGTATCGTGGTCTCCGTCCGGCTCCCGGGTATCCGGCCTGTCCGGATCATACTGAGAAGGCCACACTCTGGCGTTTGATGAATGTGAAAAAGCGCGTGGGCATCAGTCTTACCGAAAGTTTTGCCATGCATCCGGGTTCTGCGGTATCGGGTTACTACTTCTCGCATCCCGAGGCTGAGTACTTCCGCGTGGGTCTGATCAATCGCGAACAGATGGAAAATTATGCCAAAAGAAAAGGTATGACGATTCAGGAAACTGAGCGTTGGATGCAGCCGAACAAAGGCTACTGATTAAAAAAGTTGGCATTTTTTATCATTCCGCCAGTCCTTCCCCTGCTTGGGAAGGCTGGGGGAATTGATATCTTTTCTAGCGGATCTACACCTCCCCCTGCTAGAATCAGGTGATCAATATCTTGCGCATGAACACTTGCCAGCTCCGGATCCTTTGACTGTGGAGGGAACGTGCTTACATATAAACTCATTCAGAAAAATCAGGAATTGTTGGTCGCCTTTTATGGTGCGGTCGATGAGCGTTCTCCAGCCGTTCTTAATGAGCTGCTGGCGCGATTGAATGCCACTGAGGTGGTTCTGGATATGGAAGCCGTCGAATACTTCAATTCCCTCGGCATCCGCGCTTGGGCGCATTTTGTGAAGAGCCTGGTGGCAGGTCGGACGGTAAGTTACGAACGATGTCCTCCGGACTTCATCAACCAGATAAACATGATGCCTCTTTTGGCACAATCCATCGAAATCCTTTCGTTCTCATCAGAATTCATTTGTCCCGATTGCAATCACTCTCAGCGGGAAAACTTTGATGCTCATTTGACCAAGGCTCAGCTCCTGAACGCTTTTGAAAAAGCAACCTGCAGCCAGTGCGGGTCGGGTCTGCTGCCGGATGAGGATCCTGAGACCATCCTCTACTTTAAGAGCCAACAGAAAACGAACTGAACTTAAGTGGAGCCGCTCTATAATTAGCTAGGGTTGTAAATTGGATTGGGTGTCGACAAATTTCGTTGCGATCAGCGGTGAGATCGGCGAGTACGCGGACTTCTCGCCCCTCGATCGAAGTGCAGGCCAAACTCTCTATGTGGATTTTGTCAACGTGATACTATTGAACAGTTTGGGTTTGCAAACCTGGATTTAAACTATAATGAGGGACAAGATCCAGCTCGTTCTCAGAGAGTGCTCGGCTGTCGTGGTTGAGCAGTTTGCTTTGATCCCTCAACTCATTCGCAAGAACGGTACGGTGGAATCCTTTTTCGCCCGCTATCAATCTGTCTCCTGCTTCCAGGAGGAGCTACGTCGTTTTTAGATCGGTCAGAATCTTGATCTCAGCACTCCTCTTACACCTAAAGAACTTTCTGAGCCCTGTCCTGATAGCGGCGACCTGGTCGAGCTTGATCAATCGCCGGAAATCTATTTGTCCTTTAATCAGTACTGGAACAAAGCCAGTCCGGTAGCTTCTTGAATCTTATTTTCTAAGCATAATGTACTTAGAAGATCCTGAGCTTCGCCGAAATAGAACTCACGATCTTTTCACATCTTAGTGATCTTTGCTGATCTCAGCCCTCTCATCATCGAAACTCCGCGCACAGCTCCCGGTTATTCTTCTTAAAAAAAATCTAAGCCCCCAACTTATATAAATTTTTGTTCGTTGTGAACAGAGCCTTGAACATAATGTGAAATAATTTTGTTCGTTGGCACGAAGGCTGCATTACAACGTTCATGAAGGAAATTGCTTCTCACTAAATTTTTCGAAAGGTTTTACCATGAGCATGATCAGTAATCTCGCCAAGCTTCTCGTTCCTGCCGCCTTGTTGCTATCAGCTACAGCCTTCGCAACAGACACGACAACACCCGCTCCAGCAACTACAACTCCTGCTGCACCAGTCGTTGAAGGCCCAGTCCCAGGAACTGTTCAAATCAAAAAGATCACAGCTGCTGGTACAGGCTGCCCCGATGCAAGCACATACTCCACCAACATCTCACCAGACAACCAAGCTTTCACAGTAACGTTCTCTGACTTCATCGCTGAAGTTGGCGCAGGCATTCCTTTGAGCGCTGGTCGTAAGAACTGCTCACTAACACTCGACCTTCAAATTCCTAACGGCTGGCAGTTCAGCATCGCAACCTTTAACTATCGCGGATTCATGGACCTCGGCGACAAAGTTCAAGCAGAACACACAACATCTTACTTCTTCCAAGGCCAACCTTCAGGCACATTCCAAGCGAAAGAAGTCGGTCCTAAATCGAAAGACTTCGTTTACACAGAAAAATTGGGTTTGACTTCGGTTTACATTCCAAACGTCTGGTCGCCATGCAACATCTCGCGCGCCCTTACTATCAACCCTTCGATTCGCGTAAGCAAAATGGCTGGCGCTAAAGCCGGCGCTCAAGGCCTGATCACAAACGATTCAGTTGACGGCGAAATCAAACAAGTATTCGGTATGGTTTGGAGACGCTGCTAATTCTTCGCAACTCTTAGGAGATGCTTTGAAGTATTGATCCAGGAGTTGTCGGGAATTTTTGAAGATATGCGAGCGCTTCTGTAACAGGAGGCGCTTTTTTTCGCGTCTGGCGGGGGGATGGATGAGAGAGGCGCGATAGACTTAGAAGTTGTCATGAACCGGAAGGGAATGCTGTTCACCGATGCGACAACTCTCCTGCCAGTCTGCAAAAGGAAACAGTTTTCGATCCGACGTGTAGGTAAGGAAGAGCCAAAGGTTGCGTGAATAGTTGCCAAGGTCGACGCTGAAGTCGTAGAGATGGACCAGACGTTTCACAAAGAGCAGTTGGGCGAAAAACTGCACGAGCATGATCGCGAGCAGAAGCGGTTGAATAATAAAGTACTGCGCAAGGAAGTAAACGAGCATCGGCAATGCGCGCTCCCAAGTCAGCGGGTTCTTAATGTTGCCTTTTATATCATCTGGAGTCATGGAAACTTCGTCCTCCCAGGATTGTCGTCATAGTTAAACTGAAAAGCCAGGCGTCCACTCAGTGGTTTGGCTATAGGAAACTGCATTTTGCGCAAGACCAGAGTGAGACATTCTATGGCTTTTGGATTGCTCAGGCTCCCGCCGCTATAGCTCAATGCCCCAAAGCTACCACTGCTCGGTTGAATCTGGAATTTGAAATTGACGCTGCCCCTTAACCCCGATTGATTATCGAGTTGGTCCATGTAGCAACGGCGAAGGTCGGCGTCCTGTCCATTGATAGTCGACGACATCAATCGGCGGCTCTGCTGGGATCCGGACGAATCCACCTGATGAATCATAGAAATTTGTCGCAACGTTGAGAACGCCATCCGGGCCTGATCGCCCGTTCCGAAGTTATCCTTGGCCTCTTTCAGGACTTTCGAGCCACCCAAAGTCTTCTGGAAGGACGTTTTATAGGCGTCGATAACAGCGATAAAGCTTTGATGACTGCTGGTATTTTCATAAACGTTGGGTTTGGGCAAAAAACTCACGATCAAACCGAATTTTTGCGAAGGACTTAGCCTCACCTGCCCCATGTTGGAGAGCATAAGGTAGCGAACCGAGAATTTCGGTCGCTTTTGCCTCGCCACCCAGGTGCGGGTGAGTCCGGTATTCTCATTGATGCTTAATTTTTCTACAGAATAATTCCCTGCCGGAAGCTTCCAGATGATGACGGGCTCGCTGCCGTTGTCGGTCGGCGCTTGATTTAAAACGTGGATCTGCCCCGTCTGGATATTGCGGATATTCATGAAGATGCTGGTCGTGATCTCTTTCGCACTGCGGGTTTTGTAAAATTTATCGAGATAAAAACGCAGATAGACCGCTCCCTGATCGGCGCTCATATACTCGCCATTCCATAGGGCGAGTGGAGAGCTGAGGGGTTGAGGCTGAGAGGCTTCTGCCGCTCCGGTCCGGCCGAAGAGCAGACCAAACATCAGCAGAACTAAGAGAGCCGTTTTCAAGTTGTTATCCCGCAAGGTGAGGAGGCAAGGAACGCGTAGATTACGTGACTGGCTCTATTATAGCGAAAAGCTGCGTGAAAGTTTTGCCGGGTGAGGGGCTGGGGAAAATACCCCAAGACCCATCAGGCGCGGCTTTTGCGAACGGGGAGGAGCGAAGGGTTTTCTTCGTCGGGACGGGCCAAAAGATCGCGTTGCTTCAGATAGAACTCATGGAAGCTGTCGGCGAGAATATGTCTCCGCATCTCTTTCATGAGGTCGATGTAATATTTGATGTTGTGATAGGAGAGGAGTTGCCAGCCCAGAGTCTCGTCGGTTTTCCTGAGGTGATGCAGGTAAGCGCGCGAGTAGAGCCTGCAGGTCGGACAGCTGCAATTGGGGTCGAGAGGAATGTCCTGGAATTTGTAGATGGCCCGCTCAAGTTTGAGCATGCCCTTACTCGTATAGGCCTTGCCTTGTTTTGCATAGGCGCTGGGAATAATGCAGTCGAACATATCGACTCCGCGATGCACCGCTTCGAGGAGATCGATCGGGGTGCCGACGCCCATGAGGTAGCGAGGCTTGTCCTGGGGAAGCAGCGAGGCGCTCAGTTCACAGAAGTCTTCGCGCTCCGCTTTGCTTTCACCGACCGCGAGGCCGCCGATTGCATAACCTTCGAAGTTCTGCTCGACGAGGAATTCCGCGCTTTGTTTGCGAAGATCGGGATGACAGGCGCCTTGCACGATTCCAAAGAGAGACTGCCAACTGTCGCCACGCGCCGCGAGACTACGCAAGGCCCAACGATGGGTGAGATCCATAGCCTTCTTCGCAACGGCATGACTGGAATCACCTGGCACACATTGATCGAGAACCATCATGATATCGCTGCCGATGGAAATCTGCGTCGCGATGCTTTTTTCCGGGCTCAAAATAATGAATTTGCCATCGGTGTAGCTGCGAAATTCGGCACCGGCTTCTGTCATTTTGCGAGAATGCGGGAGCGAGAAGATCTGAAAACCACCGGAATCGGTGAGGACCATGCGCTTCCAGTTCATGAAGCGATGAATACCACCCAACTTTTCAAAGACCTCAGGACCTGGTCTGAGCAGGAGGTGGTAGGTGTTGGCCAGAAGAATATCGGCGCCGAGTTCTTCCAGTTCGTAAGTCTTGATGCCTTTGACCGTGGCTTGGGTACCGACCGGCATGAATATAGGTGTTTTTACCTCCATGCGGTCCGTGCGGATAGTACCGGCACGGGCATTGGAGTGGCTGGCAATATGCTCGAGTTCAAAGCTAAGTCTTTGCAAGAGTGTGGATCCTAAAGGTCTAGAGTAAGGAACGCTCGTAATTGGCTGTATGAGTCTCGGCGACAGTCTCGGCCTTGGCGATCTGCCTGAGCACCGACTGGAGATGTTCGCTCGTGTATTCGCGGGTCAGGAAATCGATGCGGAAATCCTCGACACCGAAGGCGCTGAGTTCGCGGCGATGTTGACTCAAGGAGAAAGCCTTCGCCCCGTAGACGATCGACTTGCAGCTTTCGTGCGCGACGAAGAAGCGTTCGCCTTCATCGTTTTCGATTTCAAGGGTGCGGTATCCACAAACGGCTGCCGTTGGGCAGCCGCCATGAAGAGCGGTGAGCGAGCAGGCTTCGGCTATGAAGAGAGGAGTATCCTTGTAGAGGATGACCTGGGGTTTGAGGCCGGCATTGGGCCAGTGCTCGAGTTTCTCTTCAAGCGAGCTGCGATCGTCTTCAATGGAGAGAGCCAAAGTTTTGAGCCCAAGGTCCTGGGCAGCAATGGCGGCTTCGGTGTTGAGAACGTAGAGCGTGAAGTCACTGCTCAGATCAAAGTCTTGGCTTTGGTCGGCGGTGAAGGTCTCGAGGAGCTTGCGGGCTCCGATATTGCCGATCTCGAAGGCGTTGCCGCCTCGTTCGATGAAGGCATGAACCCAGGCCTTCAGCATCACTTCATCCCAAGCGCGAATCACGGTCGGGAAGGCGAAGCGCAATATTAACCCTTGATTGAGGCGTTCATTCCAGTCGAAGAGCGCGTCAAAGCTTTCTTTGGGACTGAGTTTGCCGAGAAAGGCGCGCTTGGGTTCAAAGACGATTTCTTTCAGACCAAAGTTTGGATGCGCCGCGAGGAAAGTTTCGATGGCTTCCAGATATTCCAGGCGATCGATTTTTATTGAATAGCGTTCGATCTCCGCCATAGGCAGAGAGCTTCGTTCCTGGTTGAGGTGCACGAGGCTATCGTCGACAGCGCGCTGGGTGGCCTTGGCGATGGCGTCCGGAAGATTGAGGTTCAAGCGTTGTTTCAGCTCTTTCAGAACACTTCGCGGCAGGAACGCTTCTTCCGATCCCTGAAAGCTGACAAGGCAATCACAAGCCGCATCACCGAGGAGCGAGAAGTTTTCGACAATATCATTGGCGAAGCTTCCGACTTTCCTGGCGAGCTGCCAAGGTTGACGAAGTTCGTCTTGGAGTAAAAGTTCCTGGCCGAGGTAGGCTTCGACACTGAGGACCAGTTCTTCGCCGACCTGTTGGCTCTGAAATTTTAGATTGATCGAACGCAAGGCACGGATTCTCGCATCGGCAGGCGCCTTGCTGAGGATTTCTGTATGGCGCTTGAGTTCGTTGGAACGGGTTTTGTAAACGGCGTCACCGATGTTGGGCAGATCGATCTCGCTCGGGAGTTCGATTTCAACGCGGGTGTGGGCGTTGCAGGAGTTCAGGCGACGGCCTTTGAGGCTGAATTCTCTCAAAGAGAATTGCGAGACGTTATTTTTGTACTTCTTCTGCGCGCCCTGCATGTTGGATTGAACCTTGTCGCCGTGTTGCGGCAATGCATGATAGAGCGAATCGCGGCTTTCGATGCGGAGACCATCGAAGCGTTCGAGCGCCTGGGTGCTCATCACTTCGATCGTGCGGCCTTTGATCTTTTCGATCGTGCCGATCAAGAGACCTTTGTGCGTCGGGTTGTTGAGATCGATCACGTTTTCCACATAGCGACCGTTGACGAACAGGCTCGTCATCTCCCGGTGGAAGCTGAAAGACATATCGTTTTGATAATCACGTTCGATGCTACGTCCGCCGGGGCCTGTCTCGCGTCCGAAGATGCGGTTGAGTTCTTGGCGGTAGAGGCCAACCGAGGTTGCCACGTATTGAGCATCCTTCTTACGGCCTTCGATCTTAAGGGTATGAATATTGGCATCGACCAGCTTTTGCAGGTCTTTGCTCGTATTAAGGTCTTTCATGCTAAACAAAAAGCCGTGACCTGGTTCGTTGAGAATCTTATAAGGCTTCCTGCAGGTATAGGCGCATTCACCGCGATTGCCGCTGCGGGCATCTTCGGCGCCGCTGAAGAAACACAGGCCCGAGTAGCTGTAGCAGAGACTGCCGTGACAGAAGGCTTCCACTTCGACATCGAGACCCTCGACAGCGCTTTGGATCTTGCGAAGTTCCTGGGCGGTGAGTTCGCGGGCCACGACGACTCGTTTAAATCCAAAATCGATCGCGGCCATGACACCGGCGAGATTGTGAACGGCCAGTTGCGTTGAGGCGTGGAGACGAATCGTCGGGAAGTTCTCGCGAATGAAGCGAGCAACACCGAGATCCTGGACGATCGCAGCATGAATACCGATCCACTGAAGTTCGGCCAGTTCCAGGCGAAGGCGTGGGAGTTCGGCTTCTTTGAGAAGAATATTGAGAGTGACGAGGATCTTCATGCGATAGCGGCGTGCGAGGGGCGCGAGTTCTCTCAAATCCTCGAGAGTAAAGTTTTCGGCGCGTCCACGCGCATTGAATTGTTTGAGACCAAGATAGACCGCATCCGCGCCGGATTGAAGAGCGGCAAAAAATTGCTCTCGTCCTCCTGCGGGAGCAAGGATCTCTGGGACGCGTACGATAGAAATTGAGGGCGCGTCTGCCACGATCAGGTCTTCGGTTTCAGTTTCATTCAACACGTTATCAACTCGAGTCACGGGATTCCCCTGTGGATTAGGAAGGAGGACCCGTTAGATAGCATAATACGGAGAAGAATACCTCTATATAATAGTCTTAAATATCATTAGGTTAATAGGTTTCAATGCCTTTGCGGTAGTTTGTTCGCGAATCTACGCTTAAGCGAATTTTGTTTAAACCCATGATATGCAAGTAAAAACCTCCAGGCCATCAAAGTCAGGCCCTATCCGACGACGACGAAAGTTTCGTATAAACGTCAGGCATCATCAGGAGGGCATTGTATGCGTTTTTCAAATTTAGTGATCTGTCTCAGCTTGGGCCTTAGTGTTTTTGCCTGTAACAAAGATGGCAAGAAAGACCAGTCTCTCGGAGACAACGGTTCTTCAACCCAACCGCAAGTCTATACCGACGCTCTCGACGTGAATAAACCTTTGCTCGTTGTCTACGGCGACAGTCTCTCGACCGGTGTTCTCGCCAACACAACTCTGGGCCAAAACCCCAATAATTCACTCACGCTTCAGCTCGTCGATTACGTGAAGCAAGAAGAATTCAACGCGACCGGTTTTCAAGAAAACCTATCGAACTTCGACATCGCAGCGGCGACGACCAAAGAAGCCTATGGCTACCGTGCGAGCTTCGGAGCAGAGAGTTCGGTCACCGCTGATCAGGTCGGCGTTGTAAGTCTCGCCAAATTTGGCGGCAAATCCGTGGACCTGACTCATCAACTCGCGTCTTGGCAGGAACTGGAAAAAACGAAAATTCAGAAAAAGCCGGAATATATCTTTGTCATGATGGGTGGCAATGATTTCTGCTCGGATTTTTCAGTTGAAGATATCGTTAAGACATTTTCTGAGCAAACCATGGCTATTCACAAAGACTCGCCCAATGCCCAGATCGTAATTGCGCCTACACCACCTATCGCTCAACTGGCCGCCATTGATTTTACTTATGGTCCAGCGTTGTCTCAAATTACAGGCGAAGAACTGACTTGTCACAAATTCCGCAAGAAGCTCTGCAAACGTATCTATGACGATCCTGCTCTCGTGAAAGAACGTACCGATGCGATCAACGCCGGTATCAAATCGGCTGCGGAGGCTTTGAAAGCGGATGGCGCGAAGGTTGTTTACGTTGATGCGATGAATAGCTGGCAGTTGAAGCCTGAAGAACTCGCGGTCGACTGTTTCCACCCCAGTGCTTTGGGGCAACAGACGATTGGTAATTTTGTAAAAGCTTCATTGGCGACCCCGCTTTGATGGCTTGAATGAAAGGCTTTCATTCGCTTCGAGCGTAGGTCTTTAACACTGCTTGTCGAATGGCGTTCGTGTCTCACGAACGCTATTTTTTTCTTGTTAGAGCGAAGAATTCGAGATCTCTGGAAGCATCTAGAAACGGCCAGAGACGATAAAGCTTTCGGAAAATGTGGATGTTTTAGACATGGGTCGTGCAACGAGGGTCATCTTGTACAGGATTTTGACCAAAAAAGAGTGGCCAAGGATAGGAATTCCTTGGCCGCTCTTCTTCGTATCGATAGGGAGCTGTGCTTAAATCTTCTTGTCAGACGCTGAAGGATCCACACCCGGAGCCGTTGTCGTGCCAGGGGCAGTTGAAATGCCCGGAGCCGTTGAGATGCCTGGTGACGTGGAACTCACAGTATGGTGGTCATCCGAAGCTAGGCTTGGGTTCTGCAGGGCCTGAGGCGCGAAGGGGTCATGATCGTCTTTCGGCACATGCGCTGGCAGATGGCCTTCATGGTAGCTGGCCTCGTTCGCCCTAAGTTCATCTGGTGGCATGGCACTGGCACTGGATTTTGAGTCGAGTCCTTGGGTAGCCGCGAGAAGGCGACCATCGGCTGTATGAATGCCGTCAGGACTTTCTTCAGCAGCAGAAATCTGAGGGGTGCTGTGATCGGTATGTTTCGCATCGATAACATCGGCGAGGGTTGCCGCCTGAATCTGTTTTTGCAATTCGCGGATGCGGTCGAGCTCAAGCTCGCGCTCAGCTTCGTGGATCGCCTGATCAAAGCCGCTTTTTACATCGTTTGCATGACGCTTCGCCTGCACGTAAAACTTGCCAAACTTTTTCAGAAGATCAGGGAGTTTCTCCGGACCAACGAATACGACCGCCACGACGGCAATAAGCAGAAATTCCATAGGACCGATACCGAACATAGGGCAACCTTTCAATCAGATCGAGCTAGCCGAGCGGTTTCCATTGTATCCCCGCAAAGGCCATGAATACAAGCTACTTGCTCCCAAAGACCTGCAAGAGAGCCTTTTGAGGGTCGGCAAACTTCTTGATTCCGTCCGTCATCAGAAACTCTTCGAGCTTGGCAAAATCCACATGTTGATCGATCGATTTCAAAATCGACTCTGGTGGCAGCGAGGCAATCGCGGAGCTAAAGCTCTGCCCGCTCTTTTCGACCGCCTCGTTGGTTTCCGGAGGATTGGTCTGAATGTCGCTGCCGGCAAAGGCTCCAACGTATTTCCATTTTGGATCTTCGGGCTTTTTGGTGCCGGTACTGGCGAAGATCATCTCCTGCTCAAGAGGTAATTTTTTGGCAGCCCAGAACTCTTTGTTCATCTTGCAGATACGTTTGGCGTTCACGATACCCACCCAGCCCTGGGCCTCCGGAGAGAGGCTCTTTACGTGCTCGTCAGTATAGACGTCCAGACGGGAGACGAAGATGCTGTAAACGCTTTTGAAGCGCTTCAAATCCGGATGACGTTCCATGCCCTTGACCACCGCGTCGCGAGCGGCCAGGTATTGGCGAGTCGAGAAGATAAGTGTGATGTTGAGGGGGATGCCGGCCGCTACGAGTTCGGTCAGGGACTCGATTCCAGCTGCTGTTGCCGGGACTTTGATCATGCGGTTGGGGTGGCCTTTAGCCCACTTTTTTCCCAGCTCGATATACTTTTTCACACGTTCTGCATGCGGCATGTTTGCAGTGGGGTCTTCGAGGAGCGGATCGACCTCGAAACTTACATAGCCGTCGTTGCCGTGAGTCGCTTCAAAAACGGGCAGGAAAACTTTCTCCACGGCGCTCACGAGGCGATCCGTCAGTGTCCAGGCGAGGTCTTCGCCGCTATGACCCTTGGCCTTGAGATCGGCGATGTCTTTGTCGAATTTACCAGATTTTACCAGGTTCGCCACGATGATTGGATTGGAGGTGGCACCTGTGGCGCCTTGGCTTTTGCTCAAGGCCACGAGTTCAGGATCGATCGAGTCGAGCCAGAGTTTGCTACCAGATTTGACGAGCGATTGAAGCGGTGAACTCATAGAGAAATCCTTTCGAGGCGAACGCTAAACGGATGCTAACATAAGGGTTCGTGTAAGAAAAAGCCGCTTTCAGTCTTGGAAAGCTTTTAGCCATTCATTCATCTGATGTTCAGGGTCTGCAGCTTTGATGAGATCAGTAATCACAGCGATGCTATCAGCGCCTTCCGTCCGAACAGCCCTGGCATGCTCTAGTTTCAGGCCTCCGATCGCCACGACAGCTACGCCTGGTAGACGGCGTACCCATTCGCCAACACGGGGAATACCCTGAGGGCCGAAGCGCATCGATTTGCAGGTCGTCTCAAACACTGGACCAAGCGCGATGTAGGACGGTTTCAAAGTCTTGGCGCGAGCGGCTTCTTCCAATGAATGAGTGCTGAGGCCGAGGCGCAGTCCGGAGTTCCGGATTCGTTCGAGATCGGCAGGACTGAGGAGGTCGAGATCTTCCTGACCGAGGTGGACGCCGTAGACCTGGTATTCCATCGCAAGTTGCCAGGCGTCATTGACGAAGAGGGCTATGTCGTTTGCTTCGCAAATCTCCTTCGCTTTGGCGATTGAGCGGCGCAGATCCTGTTCGTTCTGATCTTTGATGCGAAGCTGAAGCGTCTTCACGCCCGATTTGGCAAAACGTTCGATCCACTCGACGTTGGGGAGAACGGGATAAAAACCCAGTGATCTTTGGAGGGGGCGGAGGCCTCCCTCTATCAACTCATGCTCATGCCTATTCTCGGTCTGACCTGCTTCAAACTGAGCATAACGCAAATCACTCAACGGCGGCGTCTCACTCACCCCTCGCAAATGAATACTGCCCACCCGGGCCGATTTGGCGATCGCAGCCTGAACGTAAGAATGGGCGGCGACGACCGCATCGCGAAGCTCTTGACCTTGAGCGATGTAACAGGCGATCGCCGTGCTCAGCGTGCATCCCGTTCCACGGAAGATCCCCGCCTGTCTTTTAGCCGACAAAATAAAGGGCTTCACACCATCATCAAAATAGTCGAGTACGGTTTCGCCCTCGCTGTGGCCCCCTTTGATAAGGACGGCTTTGACGCCTTGCGAGCGGATAATCTTCGCGGCTTTCCTAACATCGTCGAGATTACGAATCGTAATGCCGCTGATGCGTTCGGCTTCCGGACGGTTGGGAGTGAGAATATCGATTTTTTGGAAAAGGTATTCGCGCAGATTTTCAAGAAGGTCATCTGCGACAAAGCAAGTTCCGGAACTCGAAGCGAGGACCGGGTCTACAATCAAAGGCACATCATCTTCGAGATGATCCGCAAGCCAGCGAACTGTCGATCCATCGATCACCAGGCCAAGCTTGAAGGCCGCGGGTTTTTCGGCGCTGGATAAGCCGCGCCATTGCTCGTCAAGCCAGCGGGTGGATGTCGCTTCCGCAGCAAACATTTTATGATCATTTTGCGCTGTGAGACTGGTAATCAGGGTCCGTAGGTCAACTGATAAAGATGTTGCCACGCGCATATCCGCGCTGATACCGGCCCCTCCGAAGGGATCGTGCCCAGCGAGAGACCAGACGGCAGGCGATGAGACGCAATGCGACTTCATAGATTTTGCTCGTGATGCCAGAACGGAAGTCCTACAGTGGGTGAGGAAGCTTGAGCGCGACTCGAAGCCTGCATGAGACCCGATTCATAAGCTCTGCGTCCCGCACTCACTGCATACTGAAAGGCGCGGGCCATACCTACAGGATCTTGCGCGAGGGCCACGGCGGTGTTGAGAAGAACGGCATCGAAGCCCAGCTCAAGCGCATGCGATGCGTGCGACGGAGCGCCGATACCCGCGTCGACGATGAGTGTGAGTTCGGGCAGACGTTTGCGCATCGTTTTAAGCGCTTCGATATTGCGCAGACCCTGACCGCTGCCGATGGGAGCGCCCCAAGGCATGATGATGCGGCAACCGGCATCGCGAAGTTTTTCAGCCACGATGAGATCGTCGGTCGTGTAGGGAAAAACTTCGAAGCCCTCGCTGACCAGAATTCTTGCGGCTTCAACCGTTGCAAAGGGATCGGGCTGGAGCGTGTCGTCGTTACCGATAACTTCGAGCTTGATCCAGTTCGTATTGAAAATATCGCGCGCCATGTGAGCGGTGACGACGGCCTCTTTCACCGAATGGCAACCCGCGGTGTTGGGCAGGATATGAGCTCCGCTTTCGGATAGATATTCCCAAAAACGTTTGGAGTTATTCTCCTGAGCCGATTCGCGGCGGAGCGATACGGTGATGACCTGGCTTCCCGATGCGGCGATCGAGTCCTGAAGGACTTGAGGGCTGGGATAACGCGCCGTGCCTATGAGGAGGCGGCTTTCAATCTTCCGGTCGGCGAGAGTCCACATGTCAGCCTCCTGCCATCGGTGCAAGGATTTCGATTTGATCATCCGCTTTGATGAATTGAAGGCCAAAGTCTCGCCTCAGAACGCAGCTTTGATTGACTGCGACAGCCACGAAGTGATCGAGGTAGCCGAGGCGATGGAGCAAGTCCTGAACGCTGACCGGCTGGTCCAGTGTGGTGGCTTTGCCGTTGATGGTGATCTGCATGATTCAACCTCGGATAAAACTGAAGATTTGGTCGCCATGTTCGACCGGAAAATCTTGCAAGAAGTTTTTAAAAGCGCGAGCCAGTACAGGCGATAGGAGAAAGCCATGGCGATAGAGGCCATTGATGGAGACGAGTCCCGCTTCGAAGCTTATTTTAGGGGCATTATTGCGAAACGCCGGGCGAATCCCGTGCAGGATTTCGACGATGCTCGCTTCCCCAAAGCCTTTGTGTACCGAGTAGGCCGCAGACAAAAGCTCCAGGCTGGACCGAATCGTCACCGGCGATTCACTCGCGGATTCGATACTGGTGGCACCGATGTAATAATGATCGTTCGCGCGGGGAACGATATAGACCGCATAGCGAGGATGCATCAGGCGCACTGGGCGCTGGATGTTGACTTCAGGTGCGTGAATGAGAAAGGCCTCGCCCCGCACGCCCCGGAGATCGGCTGTGTCCTCCACAGCGCCGATGCCGCGACAATCGATGACGATGTCGTAGAGGAGCGAACCCTTCGCGGTCTCAACCACGTAAGGGCGAAGATCAAGAACCGATTCGCCATAAAGTATGCGAACGCCTTCGCCCTCGAGCCTTGAAGCGAGAAGGGGAATGAGTTGGCGATTATCAATATGGCCTTCTTTGGGAAGATAGAGGCCCTGTTCAAAGCTATCGCCAAGTTCCGGCTCAAGATCAGAGACCTTGACCCACTGGACTTCGCTTTCTTTTCCATATTGAAAGATCCGGCGCGTGGCATTTTCAAAATGCGGCTTATCCCTCTGATGGCTCAGAAAGAGAGTGCCGTTGGTTTTGAAAAAGATGGGTGACGGCAGTTCGTCACAGATTTCGCGCCAGAGATCGATCGAGCTGAGTCCGAGTTTGAAGATCAGTTCATCTGCGGATTCCAGTTCGGAAAAAGGAGCCAGCATTCCACCAGCTGCAAAGCTCGTGGAATTTCTGTATTCCATCTCAGAATATTTCTCATATACGGTTACCCGCCAACCCAGTGATATGAGTTCTCTCGCTGTGAGAAGACCCATGATCCCTGCGCCGACGATGGCAGCGTGTTTACTCAAAGGACAGCCTCTTCTTCTTTGGCAAGCCCCTGCGAAATACGCATGGAGCAGAATGAAGGTCCACACATCGAACAGTAGTGAGCTGATTTATGACGATCCTTCGGCAAGGTTTCGTCATGGTATTTACGCGCGGTGTCGGGATCGAGTGCAAGATTAAACTGATCTTCCCAGCGGAAGCTGAAGCGCGCACGCGATAGCGCATCATCGCGCAAACGAGCGGCCGGATGGCCCTTCGCAAGGTCGGCGGCATGAGCGGCGATCTTATAGGCGATCATTCCCTGTTTTACGTCGTCGCGATTTGGAAGACCTAAATGTTCTTTCGGTGTCACGTAACAGAGCATCGCGGTACCAAACCAACCGATCATCGCCGCGCCGATGGCGCTGGTGATGTGGTCATAGCCGGGAGCAAAGTCTGTCGTCAAAGGCCCGAGCGTGTAGAAAGGAGCCTCGTGACACTCTTTCAATTGTTTGGTCATGTTCTCCTGGATCATGTGCATCGGCACGTGACCTGGGCCTTCGATCATCACCTGGACGTCATGTTCCCACGCGATCAGGGTGAGCTCGCCCAAAGTTTTGAGTTCGGCAAATTGCGCGGCATCGTTTGCATCGGCGATCGAACCGGGACGGAGACCATCACCCAATGAGAACGTAATATCGTAGGCCTTCATGATCTCGCAGATCTCATTGAAGCGCGTGTAGAGGAAGTTTTCCTGTTTATGATACCGGCACCATTGCGCCATGATCGAGCCGCCGCGCGACACGATTCCAGTCACGCGATCTTTGGTAAGAGCAACGTAATCCTTGAGTACTCCGGCATGGATCGTGAAATAATCCACGCCTTGTTCAGCCTGCTCGATCAAAGTATCGCGGTAGATTTCCCAAGTGAAATCTTCAATCCGGCCATTTACTTTTTCGAAGGCCTGATAGAGAGGCACAGTTCCGATCGGGACCGGAGAGTTTCTTAGAATCCATTCGCGGGTCGCGTGAATGTTCTTGCCAGTCGACAGATCCATAACGGTGTCTGCACCCCAACGGGCCGACCAGACAAGTTTTTCAACTTCTTCCTCGATAGTCGAACTAATCGCGGAGTTGCCGATGTTGGCGTTTACTTTCACCAGAAAGTTGCGGCCGATGATCATCGGTTCGAGTTCGGGGTGGTTGATGTTCGCGGGAATGATCGCACGACCTCGGGCGACTTCGTCACGGACGAATTCGGCGGTAATATTTTCGGGCATCGCAGCCCCAAAGCTATTGCCCTTGAGACGCTCGGCGCGCTCTTTTTCGACCTGGGTGAGCTCGCGTGTTTCGCGAAGCAGAGCGCGCTCTTGATTTTCGCGAATCGCGATGTATTCCATTTCAGGGGTGATGATGCCGCGACGGGCGTAGTGCATCTGGGATACGTTTTTGCCTTCTTTGGCGCGACGGGGTTTGTGGGTATCAAATGGCATCGTGCCAGCTTTTGCCATCATTTTGATGTATTGCGTTGTGTTGCGTTCTTCAGTGTCAGCCCGGCCCAAAATCCATTCCTCACGAATACGGGGAATGCCTTTTTTCACGTCCAGGTTTGCGTCCGGATCGGTGTAGGGGCCAGAGGTGTCGTAGAGGTGAAGAGAGGCGAAGCTGCCATCTGGCAGTTTTTCGTGGAGTTGAACCTTCTTCATCGGCACGCGAATGGAGGGATGGATCTTGCCTTCGATATAGACTTTTTGAAAGGTAACGTCGTCTGTGAGTTCTTTTTCCATAGTCCTGAGCTCCTCTACCATTAAGTAGACACTTTAATTGAATAAAGGAGCAGCCTGAGGCATTACAATTCGCACTTCCTACGCTGGTATGACCCAGTTCAGGTACTAGAGTTAGATGACTGTGCTCCTGGGCAGATTCATCCTCTCAGCCTTGCGGCACCCCTGGCGAAACATCTGTGTCTTAACACAATATCGTCGGGAAAGAAAACGAGGAATCGGAGGAAAGCCTGGGCAGGAGAGAGGAAGCCGACTGGGCTGACCCAGGTCGGCGGAAGGTCTTAAAGAGCAAAGTCTGCAGCAAGCAAAATTGTTTGCTCACCGATGAGAAGCAGGTCTCCACGGACTGCTAATTTTGGAGTAGCGTTGAAAGACGCACCCAGGCGCAAGTTCAAGCGATCGTCACGTTTGGCATCGCGGGAAAAGTTTCCACTTTCGACATCACCGTTTGAGTAAACAACGAGTTCGCCGCCCACGTAGAGCGAGAAATCACGAACGTCATGCACAAACAAACCACCGATTTTGAGCTCGGTGATTGTGAAGTCGACATCGACGCCGCGTTCGCTAAAGCTGAAGCGATCGTGGATAAGTGCGCCGGTGATGAGGATTTTGTTTTGGTTGATGCGATGAACTTCGAATTGGCCGTCGCCCCAAAGACGGAAGCCTTCCCCGTCTCCGATCTGGTTGCCGTTGCCGATGTCACCATCGATCATCAGGCCGATACCGCCACCGAGAGAAAACTTAGGATTGATTGCGGCTTTGTAACCCGCCATGAGGATTGTGCCTTCCACATCGAAGGAGTCATCATGTTTGTAGCTCGTATCCTGAAGGAGCAGGCCCCCGGTAAAACGGTTTGCGTCAGACACGGAGGTCTGAGCATGCGCTGTCAATGGGAGTAGGCCTAAGGCGAGGGTTGCGAGGTAACGAAACTTCATTTATGGCTCCTGATGTCAGTTCACTGTTTTCATAGACCGCAGTCATTTTCTATTCATTTTTTACGGCCGGCGCCATAGAAAAAGAATTTACGAAGCGAAGATTCGCTTAAGTTTCCTTGATATCACTGCGCAGCCGATCCATTACGCCCAAGTCTTCCAGAGTGGACATGTCACCGGCTGTGGCACGTCCGGCCGCAATATCACGCAGCAAACGCCGCATAATTTTGCCCGAGCGCGTCTTCGGCAAACTGTCGGTAAAGCGGAGGTCATCAGGACGGGCCAGGGCTCCGATTTGTTTGGCGACGTATTGAATCAGCTCGTTTTTGAGTTGATCGGAGGGTTTTACTTTAGAGGAAAGCGTTACGAACGCGACAATGCCTTCGCCTTTGATTTCATCCGGACGGCCAACGACCGCAGCTTCAGCCACAGAATCATGGCTCACAAGCGCACTCTCGATCTCCATGGTGGAGAGGCGGTGGCCGGAAACATTGAGGACATCATCGATGCGGCCCATGATCCAGAAGTTTCCGTGCGCATCTTTGCGGGCCCCATCGCCCGTGAAATACATGCCGGGAATCTGCGACCAATACTGGGTGTGATAGCGTTCATCATCGCCGTAAATCGTTCGCGCCATGCTCGGCCAAGGGCGCTTCACCACGAGAAATCCGCCCTGATCCGGAGCCACGTCCAGGCCCTGCTCATCGACCACAGCTGCCTCGATGCCGAAGAAGGGTACGGTCGCGGTGCCTGGCGTCGTCGCTGTAGCACCGGGCAGAGGTGCAATCATGATCGACCCCGTCTCGGTTTGCCACCAGGTGTCGACGATCGGGCAACTCCCTTTGCCGACGACATTGTGATACCACATCCAGGCTTCAGGATTGATGGGTTCCCCCACGGTACCGAGGAGGCGGAGGGAAGATAGATCGTGCGGCGTGACGAATTCATCACCCCAACGGATGCAGGAGCGTATCGCGGTCGGTGCTGTGTAAAAGATCGAGACCTTGTGGCGTTCGATAATTTGCCAGAAACGCGAGGCATCCGGAAAGTTGGGAGCGCCTTCATACATGACAACCGTTGCGCCGTTGGTCATCGGACCATAGATGACATAAGAATGACCCGTGATCCAGCCGACATCCGCGGTGCACCAGTACACATCCTCCTCGCGATAATCAAAGATGTAGGAAAAAGTCATCGCCGCACCGAGGAGATAACCACCGGTGCTGTGCAGGATGCCTTTCGGTTTGCCCGTGCTGCCGGACGTGTAGAGCAAAAAGAGTGGATGCTCGCTGTCGACGATCGTCGGAGCACAAACAGGCGATTGAGGTTTGACTGTTTCATCCCAATCATGATCGCGTCCCGCTTGGGCCTGATAAGCAGTATTCACCCGTTTTTTGATCAGAACTTTCTTCAGGCCGGGCGTCAACAGAAGGGCTTCGTCGACGTTCTTTTTGAGCTCGACGATCGCACCTTTGCGGTAGCTGCCGTTAGCTGTGATGAGCAAGGTGGAGTTGGAATCGTTGATGCGTCCTGAGAGAGCCTCGGCGCTGAACCCTCCAAAAACGACATTATGCACGGCGCCGATGCGGGCACAGGCGAGAACCGAGACCATGAGCTCGGGAATCATCGGCAAATAAATTGTGACCCGGTCACCGTCTTTGATGCCGAGTTCTTTGAGGGCATTGGCGGCACGGCTGACTTCATCAAGAATCTGTTGATAGGTGAATTTAAGCTGTTCGCCCGGCTCACCTTCCCAGATTAAAGCGGTTTTGTGGCCGCGACCTTCTGCAATGTGTTGGTCGAGACATTGAACGCTTGCATTGAGGCGACCGTCCGCGAACCAACGTGCATGGGGAATTTTCCAGTCGAGCACCTGGGTGAAATCTTTCTCCCATTTCAGAAAATGACGAGCTTGTTTGGCCCAGAACTTATCGGGATCCGCTTTGGCTTCCTGCCGCAGGGCTTCGTATTCTTCGACCGACTTCACTTTCGCCCGCGCTTGAAAAGCTTCGGTTGGCGGAAAACTGCGCTCTTCGTGAAGCATGCTGCTAATATTTTTAGTGGGCTTTGTTGGCATAAAAAATCCCCTCACATCCATGGAAGCCCTGAGGCTAACATACGATACGAGAGGTTTTCAATTTTTTGGTTGGGGAAGACTTTACGGTCAGCCTTCGCTGATCACAATCAGATCACGAGCGTTTTTAGCTTTAATTAAAGCCTCTTCGATACTGGTACCGGTGGCCAGGCAGACAGCCATTCGGCGACCTTTGCTGGCGATTGGTTTCCCAAAAAGTCTGAGGTCGACGCCTTCTGTCGCCAACGCTTTTTCCATGCCGCTGAAGACGGGGTTGTCGAAAGTTTGAACGGCTTTCACGGCAGCGCTGGCCCCGAGACTGTGGCGATGAATATTGGCAATGGGAAAGCCGAGAATCGCTCGCGCGTGGAGGGAGAATTCGCTCCAGGTCTGTGTAAAGAGTGTGACGAGGCCTGTGTCGTGCGGTCTTGGGCTGACCTCGCTGAAGAGGACGCGACCGTCTTTGAGGAGGAAGAGTTCCACACCGAAAAGTCCGCGACCACCGAGGCGGTCACAGATCGTTTTCGCGATATCTTTGGCTTCGCCGAGTTGCGCCTCCGTCATGGGATGCGGCTGCCAGCTTTCAACATAATCACCTTCTTTTTGCTTATGGCCGATAGGATCGCAATAGAGGGTTTGGTCCTTGGTGCGAATGGTCAGGAGAGTGATCTCGCTTTCGAAGGCGATGAATTCTTCGGCGATCACGCGGCCCGCTCCGGCTCGGCCCGCTTCCTGGGAAAGCTTCCAGGACGAGGCGAGATCGTCTTTCGTTTTGGCGACCGATTGGCCTTTGCCGCTCGAACTCATCAACGGTTTAATCACCAAGGGAAAACCCAGGACCAAGCTGGCCTTCTCGAGTTCGCCGAAGGAGTCAGCAAATTCATATTTGGCAGTTGGAAGTTTGAGTTCTTCGGAGGCAAGTCGACGAATGCCTTCGCGATCCATGGTCAATCGGGTCGCTTCGGCCGTTGGGATAACGGCAAAGCCTTGTCGTTCCATCTCGATCAGTTTGTCGGTGGCAATGGCTTCCACTTCCGGGACGATGAGATGAGGTTTTTCCTGGCGAATAATGGCTTCGAGGGCCTTGGGATCGAGCATATCAAAGACGTGGGAGCGATGGGCTACCTGCATGGCCGGTGCATCCGCATAGCGATCACAGGCGATCACTTCGGCGCCGAGCTTCATGAGTTCCATCGTGAGCTCTTTGCCCAATTCCCCGCTGCCTAAGAGGAGGACACGAGTGGCTTTATTCTTGAGAGGCGTACCGATTGACATTTGACCTCCAGGAGTCGTGGAATGGAGCTTAGGTATCACAGTTTGCTCTGAGAAAAAACCGCTCTGTAGCACGGCGTTCTGGCACAAATACGAATGGGTTGCGGGAGTCCCGACGAGCAATGGTTTCGTTCAGAGATAGGCTGTGGTATCGCTAGTCCGTCTTTCGAAGGAGAGTGTGATGATTCCTGTTTTAGCCCAAGGTATTTTGGATTTTTGGTTTGGACCTCTCGATGCCCAGGGTCTAGCCTCCGAGAAGAAAAGAAAAAATTGGTTCGCGAAGAGTGATGATTTCGATAAATCCATCAAGAGCCAATTTGGCAATCTGATGGAATTGGCGCCCATGGGGGCCTACGATCTCTGGATCAAAGTCCCTGAAAGCCGTGTTGCATTGGTTGTCCTTATGGATCAATTCTCAAGAAATTTGTTTCGTGGCAAGCCGCGGGCTTTTTATTGTGATGAGAAGACTCAGGTCGTTACGATGCAGGCGATCAAGGCCGGTGAGCATCTCTCGCTGCCTGTGAGTTATGGCTATTTTGTTTTGATGCCGTTGATGCATGCAGAGAAACTCGAGCTTCAGGATCTCGGGGTGAAGTTGTTTGCTGAGCTTCACGAGCAGAATATTGGCAATGGCGCTGCCGAGACGATGATCAAGGGGGCCTTGGATTACATGAAGCAGCATCGGGACATCATCGCTCAATTCGGGCGCTTTCCCCATCGCAATGAAATTATGGGGCGCGAAAGCACTCCGGAAGAGATCGTTTTTTTGAAGAATGGTGGTCCTAGGTTTTGACGAGCGTGTACTCGTGATTTTAGGTGTTTATGAGTTTGGCCCTTGTTGGTGCGTAATGTCGCCAAAACCGACTCCTTACTATCCGGTCAGAATCGCGGGAATGCGCAAGGATTCCACTAGACGTGTTTGGTGGTCGTAACTTGCCCTGCACGACCACCTGCTCTGCTGTCAAATCTAATTGCCGATCAAATTGGGGCCACTCAGAAAATGAAAAATACGCACGTTTAGACCAGCGTAGGCAGCTCAATAGGCATCCACTGATTTTTAGTAAATTCGTACTGGTAGACTTCTAAAGCCGTAGATGCGAATAGACCTACAACCAGCAACAAAGCAAAAGCCTGGCTTAGTTGCTGGCTGGCTTTGAGCCTCAGCATCTCGGCTCCGATCTGGAATAAAGCAAAAACCCTTGGGTTTGGTAACCCGCTCATCGGAGCCTTGCGCTAAAGCTTTAGAGCAAAATGTTGCAATAACTATCCTGAATCAAAGTATAATATATAAAAAACCCGATGCCTTTGCGGGCATGGGTTTTTTACTCGAACGAATTCAGCTTACAATCCAGTAGGAATTGTCGGGTCGCGAAGATTGTCGCGGTCACGCAAACCTGTTCCTGTCAAAGGACGGTCGTAGCCTGGCTGAACACTGTTGGCTGCATAAACGCTGCCGTCATGTTGTTTGCGGCGATCCGAAACTTCGGTTCCGTCAACAACGTTGCTCGAAGATTCAGAAGTCGAAGAAATGTCGGAAGCACCTTCTGCTTTTAGAATTTCTTTTGCGCGGTCGACGAGTTCGCTTCTGTCGCAGTGTGCCGAGAGAAGAATTCCGCCGTCTTTGACCATACCTTCGTAACGTTTCGCTTCATACTCAGGAATGCCCATACCGATCAAAGCGCCAGCCAAACCGCCGACAGCTCCACCGATGCCCGCACCTGCAAGAGCAGCCATGATTGGGCCTGCTGCGACGAACGGCCCAATGCCTGGAATCGCGAGGCTGCCGATACCAACCAACCAGCCCAGAGCGCCGCCGAGAACTGCGCCTGTAGAGGCTCCAGTTGTAGCGCCTTCCGGTGCTTTTGTAGCTTTCTCATGAGCGAAGTCGCGCGAACCGTCAGTGTCCGGGAAGAGAACAGAGATATCTGTGTTGCTGAATCCAGCTGTTTTCAGTGAATCAACAGCGCGTTCTACAGAATAACGATCTTTAAAAATACCAAATACTGCGGTGTTCTTAGCCATCTTGTGAACCTTTCTATGTTTGGAGAGATTCGAGCCTACTGCCCAATCCCTTTTTACCTGATGCAATTGCCATTGTTGAAGGCCTGTGAGATCCCATTACTAAGTGTTTTATTCATCGGCCTGACTGAGTCAGGTGCAAAGGATAAAACGCTAGGCATGGGGAGGTTCTCGCCATCACGGAAGATAGTAATGCATGACCCGTGCCCAAATTCGAATTTGGCTCTAAATAAGGCTAAAAGCTTTACTGAGAGGGATATTTTGGTTTTCAGATCACGAAATTCATACAGAAGTGAATGAAAATTGTGATACTTAGAAAATGGCAAGATAGGGTGCCAGGAAAGTTGTATTGCAATCGAATGCATAAATGTTCCGACTGCCAAAGCCTATGAAATCTAAGGGTGCCTTATGAGTAGAATAGCGATGATGTTCGGATTAGCCATGGGCCTGCATACAGGCTCTGCAATAGCGGCGACAGTCAATCTGCAGTGGAACGGCAGTGGCTGTCCCAAGGTTGAAGAGCACACGGAGAGTTCGGGGGATAAGGTCTTAGCCAAGCACGATGTCACTTCGAGCTTCACCGTAAAGCGAGGGCCAGGCGTCAGGCTGATGGAGAGCCGGAAGAACTGCACCCTCATTGTAAGCGCGGAAGGTCACAGGGCGCAGTTTGCTCTGGAGAAAGTGGAGATACAGGGAAAGGTTGCCGCCGCTTCCAGTAAGCAGGAACTCACGGTCGATGTTTCGTCCCAAGGCCAAGGCCAGACGAAGTCGATCACCCTCGAAGGGAAGAGTTCGAGTGATTCAAGTTTTAGTGTCGAAAAGACGCTGACCGAAAGCGATCAGATCTGGTCATCCTGTGACCGGGGATTGATGCTCAACACCAAGCAACGGATAGAGGGCGATGACCAACACCCAGCGGCCGCCAGTGTGGAATCGATCAGTTACCAGCTAAAATCAAAGCCCTGCGTGAAATAGAAAAAGCTTGTGGTCTCAAAACGCGGCAACGAAATTGAACGTCTACGATCATCAATATTGGACTGCGACTTCTCAAGCGAACGGCGGTGGCAGTGGTCCATTGGAACTCGATAGTACCTGGGTCGTATTCCCTCACTCTGGTAACGTCTATCCTGAAAATAAAACGACCAACAGATGGGTCCTCTGCGTGCGCTGATTGAATTTTTGATTCGTGCGTATGCCAGGCGTTGGCAGTTGGAGCTTTTTCATCCTGCAACGAAGCATCAGTTCGGGCTTCTTGATGCTGCTGTCGAAGACTTTGAATCTTTGACGGCCCATAGTCACCGGGTATATTGCGCCTATCTCTTGCTTCACGAGCTTGAAGTACCTGGCTTGAAAAGCTTGACGGAGAAGCAGAGAAGGCTCACAGACCTTGTCAACAAAGCCCGATGGAAGGAATGCTTGTTCAAAATCATTGCGGTCAAGACACAATGCGGAGGACGCAAAAGTCAGAAGCCTGAGTTTGCCCCCCCGGACAACTTCGGGCTATCGTTTCGCTTCTTGAAAAGGAGTCAGAACATTTTTAGGATCAAAGAAATTATGAATTTCGCTTAGCTTTTGCACACGCGACTTGCCCCATTCTACATCATCCGTGCCGAGGTAAGGCGCCAAATCCCGTTCAATATTAGCATTGGCATGGTTTAGAAAAGAACCGATCTTGGTACCGAGGGTACCCACGGCCTGATCCACCCATTGGGTCCATTGCGGGGACCAAGACTTTGGTCCACTCACATAAATTTGAGTTTCATAATCAGGAGCATTGCGATGGGCAAACGCCGAATTCTTGGCAAAGGTTGCATCCTTTATGCGGCCCGTCCATCGTGAAAATTGAACGAAAGTATAATAAGGCTTGGGATTATAGTCATTCGGTTCCAGTATTTTACGAAAGAGATCCATGACTCGACCTTGGTTCCAGGCCTGGTCGCGATTGAGAAACGCCGACGCCGCGCAGAAAGCCGTTGGCTCTTTCACAACGCTCGTCTCCCCACAGGTTCGAAGCTCCTCGCAACCCGAGAACGTATAATACATGTTCTCAAGGTTAAAATCGCTCCCGTAATCTTTATGGACACGGACAAAATCCTCGCCTCGCTTGCGAGCGTTGAAAAATCCCATGAGGGCATTGAAGTCCTCATCACTTGGGGTGACACCCATAATTTTGATGCCTTGATACATGTCATACATAAACTTCGATGAAGTTTGGGCTGACTTAAAATCAAAAAAGCACCAATCTTTAAAGACCTGCTGAGCCTCTTCAGCCCCACGGCCTTTCAGAGTGAAACAGTAGATCTTGGACTTAGGCAGCTGCTCGATGTTGTAAGTAATATCGCAGACCACTCCATACCAACTGCCGCCCCCCTTGAGGGCCCACAGTAAATCTTTATCCTGAACAGGCATGATCGAAGCCGGATCCGGTAGCTTGCGGAGGGTCGGTTCGAAGCGTTGAGTACAATTGTTATAGTCGAGGGTGATAACCGTCATACTTTTTACACGATCACAGCCAAGTCCAAGCATCGGTGAGAGTAGACTCTGTCCTCCACCCATGGTGTAACCGGATACTCCCACGTTGGGACAATCACCGGTTGGCAACGCCCATTGCGAGTTATGCTGCCGATTGTAATTCCACAAGACGGAAAGAACCTCATGAAAGGCGCAACCCGCGCCGACTCGAATTTCATTGGCTGAAGGATTAAATTCGATGTGACTCAGCGGCCGCATATTGATAACATGCGCCCCCTGTCCAACACTGGCCCCGATATAACTGTGACCACCGCCCATAATCTTAAGTGGCGGACGGTTAGGAGTATTGAGAAAATTATCGAGGTGACGACGCAAGGCCTCGGCGTCCGCAGCAAACGCTCGGCCGATATTTTCACCCAGTGCGTGCATTGGAAAAACGCCGTTTTCCATACTGGCGAGTCCGATATCGGAATATCGAAGATTGAAGGCACCATTGGGCGTATTATGGTTGGTACCCCGGACCGTACCCACAGCTCCGATCGAGGGGCTTCCGTCATCTTTCAAATTCGATGCATGGTCGGTTGTTTTGCAACCAAAACCCTGGCTCAAAAGGGGAATACCGGCGAGATACCCAAACGATTTCTGTACAAATTTTCTTCTATGCATAGACTATTGTTTCCTGCCGAATTAAATTGATGGGATCTCGTCTCAATGGATGGGGCCACTCCTATCCATAATTCGTTTCACAGTTCTTTTTTTATCCAAAAATCCATGTAGTTGAAATTCACGGAACCCTTCTCAAGAAAGACTCGAAGGCGATGCTTGCCGCAGGCCATAAACACATTCTCAATGATTCGATCGTCCCAAGCAGCCCAGCCCGCCTGGGGTCCCGGCACCGCTCCCGAAATGTTAAATCCATCAAGCTCCACATGAAACCGTGTGTCCGGCAATTGCCCTGCCACGCGCAGTTTGAAGGCATACATAGCCTTGGATTTGGCATAAATATCGTATTCGAGCCATTCACCTTGCGCCGTGTAGGCAATGGTACAGGCGCCGCCGCCACTCGGATCTGTATTTGGCTCCGCATCGACTGGACCTGTTCCGCAGTTTCCCTGATGAGCCTCGTCGCTATCAAAGAATCGATGAAAGGCTGGCGCTTCGATTCGGCCCGGCACAACATGCGCGTCAGCACCGTCGACCTTCATAATTTCGGCGAAAGCCTCACGGCCTGTCATCAAGAGAACCAATGCTGAGAGAATTCCGCGGATCCGCCTCATAAACATCCTTTCGTAGGAGTTAGCTCAATCGATACCATCGACTGAAGCTGGATTTAAAATATAAGGAAAAGACGCTTTTTGTTTCAAGCACTTCAGGACTTGGACCATGGCAAGCCTTAGACGTAAGGAACATCGAGACAATGATTTATCAGAAGCCTTGATCTTACCATGACCTGCAGGCCGTGCGGATACCTCCCCGATATTTGCTTGTGCCAATTGAAATCCCAGAAATGGACTCAAGAAGCTTTAATGAGCCAGGTTTTGTTTTGCTTTTCCGTACAAGATCCGAGGGCAGCATTGAGCAGCGAAAGCAAGGCGAGCTGACGAATTATTAGGGTCTCCGGGAGGGTCAGAAGGAGAAGACTAAAAAATATCTTGTTCATCCTTTCGCCAAGGTCAACACGAATCCCCTTGTCTGCTGACGTTATTTTTAGCTTAAAATCAACAGTTCTAGGGTTTTAGATGAGTTTCAATTCGTTTTAAAAAGATTGAGTGAAGACGATAGATTTTGGAGGATTAGGCAAGAGGGAGGAAGCGGATGGAAAAGAAAAACCAGGATGTTTTTATCAATAAAAGCCCCGCGACGCCTTGGGGCATCGCGGGGCCTCTTTGACTCTCGTATAAAAAGATTAGAGTTTAAAAGCACTCGAACCGGTGCCCATAACGCGGTTCGTGAAAAGAAGACCATTCTCGACATGAACGATGCTAGTACTTACATTCAACCATCGATCCCACTGGAGAGCTCCCGTGTTGGCATCGATACGAATGATGCCCATAGGAGGGTAACGAGAGGGAGCTCCACCGTAAGCGAGGATGATATCTTGATCAAAAAATTCGACTGCGAATAGCGTTTCGTTTGCTAGTGGCAATTCGCGGGCAAAGGTCCATTGTACGACTCCGCTCATCAAGTCAACCGATGCTAGGTTCCGGTCACTTCGAAGATAAAATTTCGAGGTCTTGCTGATAAAAATAGGGTTGACATAAGTCGAAGCCATCGTCTTGTCCCACAGCTTTTGGCCATCAGGGTTGATGAGCGCTACGGAAGTCTCGGTGGAGCTTTGATTCGGCACGATTTGGGCGATAAAGCCGTTGGCAAGTATCTGAAAATTGCCATTCACCGCGTCTTGAGGAAGAGTGAGATTCCAGAGTTCCACGCCGTCAGGGCTCAGCCTTCGAATGCTTCGATTTTGACGAACGTAAAGCAGTGAACTTGTCGAATCCAAATCGAGATAACCCGGCTGTGTCGAAGCATCGCCGACGTAAGTCCAAAGGGTTAAACCGTTATTTGGATCGATCTTCTCGACCGCATTGTTTTTAAATAGAAACATCTCGCCCTTGGCTGAAACCGACATCCGTTCGCCGCCTCCCGAATAATTCGTCCACTGGACGGCACCCTTTTTGAGATCCAAACTGACGAAAGAGCTTTGGCTATCACCTTGAATGTTGAGGAGAAGACTCTGGCTGGTCGACCCGACGATGCTCAAGGAGCCATTCGCAGTGTAAGTCCACTGACTCTTGCCCGTCTCCCTATTGACCAGAATGCTTTTGCCGCCTGAGCTGAAATTGACCAGAGTGAGCAGCTTTGTTCCATACGGACAAACCAGGCCGGATTGGAGCTCTTGACTGTCGAAAGTCCAATCGAGTTTGCCAGTTTCGGCGTTAAGAGCCTTAAGCTTGCCCTTACTCAGAATAAACATATGCTTGGCATCACTGCATTCGGGATAGAACGAATCGAATTCGGTGGAGCGGTAAGACCACCGATCCTTGCCGGTGCTTTTGTCGACGGCGAAGAACTCAACGGCATCGTTCGTATAGCGCTGACGGTAGAGTCGATTCTCAGTGTCTTTTGTAAGAGAGGTCCCATCAAGACTCCAAGCCACCTGACCGAGGCCCTCGGTTTGTTCGACAAATTGCCAATCTTGGTTCGCACCGTCGTGGCATTCCCACTGCTGAGCCTTGGCCCCTGCTTTCAGCGTCGGACCATCTATATCGAGGCACTTATTGCTCAGCTTAAACTTGACTTTGAAACTATCGCCATGCGAAGGCGTGATAAACATCCGCGGTGAATCACCGCTACCGTCGACTGATTGAACGATCCAAGCGCCATTGGTAAGGTGGTCGCTGCCTACTCTTAAATATCGGTTCGCTTCCTGAGCGATAAGGTGAAAGCTCTTATCACCCGCATCCTCTAAACGAAATTTTTGATTGGAATTGGCCGTGCAGTTCCATTGTTGGAGCTGGACGTTGACAGCGAATGAATGATCGGTAACATCAAGACATTTACCACTAAACTTAGAAACTAGCTGATAGACCTTGCCTGGAGTCAAACTCTGAGGTTTGACAGCAGATTGCGCGGCCGCGCGAGGGCTTGAACCAGCGCCTAGCAGCAGCGAAAAAGCGCTCGCCGCTAAAATAGAAAGACTTCGAGATATCATACGTTTACAACTCCCTGTGAGCATCGGAACACGTCGAATTGATGTATCCCAGCTATCCGGCAAACTAACACAAGTTATCGCAAAAACAATGGGAGATACTCGTTTTCGAAAGATAGCCAATCACTGTGACCACAATGATGCATTCGATCTTCGAACTTTCCCTATCTACGTTGTCTTATACAATCTCAGTGAATATGCAAAAGAACGGCTGCCACGGCTCTGCTCTGCAAGAACTTCACCAACAGGGTGATTGAATTTGTAATCTTACAGGAGCTGCTGGCCCCTAGAGAACGTTTCAGGTCGGCATCACCGATATAAATCTATGGGATTGAGGTGAAATTGATCAAGGGCTTCCTTGATAACTGTCCAGGTCGAGGATGCGCGAACGAGTCAAGGCTGTTGTTGCTCAGGCCCGAAGCCGTGGTTGGCGACATGGACGACCCGCAACTGCATTCTTACAGAGCGAAAGGCTTCGCGCACTCTTCGCTCAAGGTAAAAGCAAATCTGAGATTGCTCGTGTTCTTGGTGTTGGTCGGACTTCGGTTCGAAGATCCCTGGCCGATGCAATCCAAAAGAAAGTCTGATTAGGCCCCGTTTAATTCCTTGAAGTCTATGATTGGAAAGGCTTTTAAACAGATCTGGTAGTTTTTGAAAGGAATCCTTACCATACCTCAATATAGAAAGAATCGGGGCCGATGGAAGCAATTCCATCGGCCCTTAAGTATTGGAAGATAGGTCACGTCGCAAGAGGCGGATGAACACCCCGACGTTTTGGGTTTATTTAGGGAGCCGCGACTTCCTTAGGCTTTGGTGGGAAGATCAGCGAAAGGATGATCGATCCAGCGAGCACGCCGGCGATGACTCCGAGTGACCAGGAGATCGGGAACTTGCCGTCAAAGTGCTCGTTCAACCAAATCATTTTCAATCCCACGAAACCAAGGATCACCGAGAGCCCGTACTTCAGGAGGTAGAAGCGATCCATGATATCGGCGAGCAGGAAGTACATCGAACGAAGTCCGAGGATCGCAAAGATATTCGACGTAAAGACCAGAAAGGGCTCCTTGGTAATGGCAAAGATCGCCGGTACTGAGTCCACCGCGAAAACGATGTCCGAAAACTCCAGGAAGAGGAGGCCCAGGAAAAGAGGTGTCGCGTAAAGGGTCTTGTCTTTGCGCACGAAGAATTTATCTCCTTCAAGTGTCGGCGTGATCGGAAACACTTTGCGAGTCATTCGTATGAGAATGTTCTTCTCAGGGTTCGGCTCTTTGTCGGAACCCCAAACCAGTTTGATCGCAGTGAAGATCAGGAAAGCTCCAAAGAGCATGACGACCCATTCGTACTGCATCAGAACCGATCCAAGAGCGATGAAGAGACCACGGAAGAGCAAAGCGCCCAGGATACCGTAGAACAGAACCCGGTGCTGAAACTTCGGGGGTATCGCAAAATAATTAAAGACGACGATAAAGACGAAGATGTTGTCGACGGCCAGGGCTTTTTCTACAACGTATCCCGTCAGGAACTCGAGGCTCACCTGTTTCGAGGCCGCTAAAGCATCAAAGCCCGGAATCGCCAGGAAGCGGGCATCAGTGGCAAAGTGCCACTGCGAGTAGTAATAAAGTCCAAGATTGAAGAGCAGGGCCAGGCTGATCCAAACCACAGTCCATATCGCAGCTTCTTTGGCCTTCACAACGTGCGTTTTTTTGTGGAAAACACCGAGGTCAAGCACAAGGAGGCTCAGGACCAGGCCGATGAAGACCAGGTAGAGCCACCAGCTTTCGGCCCAGGGAAACAATGAAATGTGATCAACCATAACTGCTGTCCAATCTTAAACGGATAATTTTTCGGAACGATTTACTCAATTTCAATTAACCTGCATCAACTGAAGGCGTGCGATACGATCATCAAGATCCGGGTGCGTCGAGAAGAAGCGACTGAGACCTTTGCCCTTATGATTTTCGATCTGCATGGCGGCCACAGCACTGTTGGGAGCCGAATCCATCGTGTCAATCGTAAAGTTTTTCTTGAGCCCCTGAAGGGCGGCGATCATGTTCTCGCGACCACCGAGACGAGCCCCACCGGCATCCGCGCGATATTCTCTCCGGCGTGAGTAAGCGGCTACAATGATGGAACCGAAGACCATAAAAATGAGTTCGAGGACAAAAGTGATACCCATGAACGCAAATCCACCGGAACTCGGGCTTTCCTCGTTATTGCTTCGCGTGGCCTGTGTGATGCCGTAAGCGATGATACGGGCGAGGAACATAACGAAGGCGTTTACAACACCTTGCAGAAGAGTCATTGTCACCATGTCGCCGTTGGCAATATGCGCGACTTCGTGAGCCAGCACGCCGCGGAGTTCGCGGCGATCCATCGATCGCAAGAGTCCGCTGGAAACAGCGACGAGCGAGCGGTTTTTGCTGGGTCCGGTAGCAAAGGCGTTGAGTTCTGGAGATTCGTAAACACCGACTTCCGGCATGACTTTGATGCCGGCTTCACGGGATAGTTGGTGAACGGTTTGTTTGAGTTCGACGAGTCGTGCGTCGTAGGTGTTATCGGGAACGAGTTGAACACCCATCGTCCATTTCGCCAACTTGCGGGAAAGCGCGAGAGAAATGAAGGCCCCGCCCATACCCCAGACCAGGCAGTAGATGGCTAGACTTTGAAGGTTGAGACCGTTAGCGTAGAGATAGCGGTTGGCCCCAAGGAGGGACATGATGGTGGACAGGGTGAGGACTATAACTATATTGAGCGCCAGGAAGAGACCGATTCGTTTAAAGGACTGCATGACTTACTCCCAATCTATCGAGGGCGGACGAACGTCCGCTTGCTATTAGTTTTACGGTATTAGGCACATATATCTAAAATAGATATTAGTGAGATTATGCTTCGCTTTAATAGATATTTTAAACAACTGTTTTCTTTAGATAAATTGGTTGAAGCGGAGGATGGGTCTTGAATAGGATTGAACCAGAGCGGTTGTCTGCGGAATTTCGGCGGCTTGAAGAGCTTTGTGATCGGGACATTCCTGTCAGTGTTGAAGGGATTCTCATGCATCTGGAGCATCGCGGACATGCTTTGCTTACTTTGTTTTTGGCCGGACCTTTTATGGTGCCGATGCTGCCCGGGCTGTCGGTACCCTTTGGAGTCCTCATCGCGTTCTTTGCCTTCTCGATGGCCTTCGGTCGCAAGCCCTTTCTCCCGAAATCCTGGCTTGCCAAGGAGATTCCCGAGGACAGGCTTCGCAAGTTTTGTAGAATGGCCCAACGCTTTTTTAAAAAATTCGAGCGCTTGTTTAAACCGCGTTTGGTTTGGTTGATCGATTTGAGGGCCGGGCAAATCACAATTGCATCGATGATCGCCATCTGCGGCATACTCCTCGCGCTGCCGCTACCGCCCGGAACCAATTCGCCACCTGCGTCGGTGATTATCGCGCTTTCCATCGGCTTTCTGGAACGCGATGGATTTCTTGTGATACTTGGTTATTTTTTATTTCTCGTCAATATTGCCTTCTTCGCATTTCTCGCGATTTTTGGCTACGAAGGCGTCATGAACCTCTGGCGGATGATTTGACCTTGTGCCCATCTTTTCATGCTAAAATAGGGCTTCCCTTTCAGCGGAGGCGTTATGCGCTCAAAATTTGCATCTTTGTTGGTGGCAGCCAGTTTTTGTTTTGGTGCGAGTCAGGCAATGGCGATGGACGGCAGCAGCGGCTGCGGACCAGCCTGGTATGTGTTCAAGGATAATTCCTTTCTTTCCTCGTTTGCCCGTGTGTTCACCAACGGTATTCTTTCGCCCGTCGTGACAATCGGCATGAGCTTCGGAACTTCGAATTGTGCGAAACACAGTTTGGTTCTCAATGACCAGGGCAGCCTCGAATTCGCTGCAAAAAGCATGGATATCCTCCGTCAGGATATGGCCAAGGGCCAGGGCGAGCACCTCAATGCCTATATCGCCAGTTTCGGTTGCAACGAACTTGTTCGTCCCGAGTTGGCCAGCGCACTGCAGCAGGCTTTTAAAGAAGGCCTCTATCGCAGCGAAGATCCCGTTGATTACGTCCAATCCACACGCATGCTCATCGACTTCTCGAGTCGTCGCAATATGTGTTCCTAAGTCCAGTTTCTGTTGGTTGAGGAGTCTGCTCCATGCTGATGCGGATGATGTTGAATCGAGCTCTTTTTCTTACTGGACTCGTGAGCGGCTTACTCCTCTCCCCAATCGCTCGGGCGGCTTCGGCAGGTGATGGGCAGTGGCTTAGGCTTATGCATTATCAAAGGGGCATTGGCGCTGCACTCACGAGCAGCATCGATAGTCCCAATTTTTTTATAAGTCCTCAAGGACGCTCTGATCCCGAGGCCGAATGGACGGCGAATCTGGCTCTTCTCAAAGAAACGAGTTGGACCTTTCAAGGTGAGGCCGTCGATCCTCAATGTGTCTTTCCTGCCCGCGCCCTCTACTTTCAAAGTATGGGCCTTCTTTCCCGAGACCATCGCAGCTGCCCCGAACTGGAAACATTTCAAAAACAACTCGATCTCGATTCCATGTCGTTGGTCTTTTCTACCGCCTATGCTGGGAATTCAGCTTCGATGTTTGGTCACACTCTGCTCAAGCTCAATCGCAAAAACAGCGATCCCGGTCGAGGGCTCCTGGATTACGGTGTTGCCTTCCTTGCGCTTTCCGATCCGACCGATGGGGCCCTCTATGCCTTGAAAGGCTTGCTGGGTGGATATCCTGGCTTTTACACCATTCAAAATTATTACGAGCTCGTCAATCAATACGCCTACAGCGAAAACCGCGATCTTTGGGAGCTGCCGATCGCTCTTGACGAGAGCGAGAAACGCTATCTCGTCACGCACCTTTGGGAGTTGAACAAAGGGGTGAGCGCCTCCTACTACTTCACCCATGTGAACTGTGCGTCTATGCTGGCTGAACTCATTGATGTGGCCAAGACTGATTGGCAAATTCGTGCGTCGATAAAGGGTTTCGTGATGCCTTCAGAATTGATCAGACGTGTATCCGATCGCACAGGGCCGCGCGAAATGGGGTTTCGGGCTTCGCAACGTCGACGGTGGCTGCATAATCTTACGAGGCTCGAGAGTGAGGAGCTTTCCGTTTATCGAAAGAATTGGGATGAGCAGAAGCTTTCCTCAAATGTTGAAGCCGGGCCGGATGCCCAAGTCCTCGACACGCTTCTCGATCGGATTACCATCGAGAAAGGACGGCTTAATTTTGAGCTGCAAAAGCCGCTTCGGCGTTTTGAACGGGACGTGCTCATGGCTCGTTCGTCGATCGCGACGGCGTCGTCGACCCCGAATCTTCGGGGCGAAAACAACCCGGTGCTGGCGCACGGCCCGAAGCGGGTCGAAGTCCATGCTGGAGCCTATGATAAGGAATTTCTCTACGGGATAAGGCTTCGCGCCGGCTGGCATGATCTCCTGGATTCCAGCGAAGGATTTGAGCCTTACTATCATCTAAATTATTTTAACCTGACCCTCGATCGTCTTCGCTCGGGCAAGACCTTGCATGCGGCTAATTTTAAGCTTGCCGAAGTCTGGTCTCTAAACCCTTACACGGTCGATGAACATATTTTGAGTTGGATGATGGGCGGTGGGGCGGACTATCGCGAGGGACAACGCTCGATTTATTTTAAGGGCGCAGGAGGGATTTCCGCAACGGGAGGAATTTTTCTCTTTTCCTTTTTACCGGGTGCGGAGCTGCGGGTGAACTTGACTCGAGGGCGGATGGAGGCGGATATGTTTGTGCATTTTCAAGTGCTGGCGCGATGGACGAAGCTGTTTCGGAGCCTGGCGGTCGTCGAGCCTGGGATCGATGATAGGAAGAATCAGAGCATGCTCCTGAGTTTGGAGAATCGATTTGATTTTTCCAAGTTTTATCAGGGGGTGTTTAAGGTGGAGAGAGAATCGTGGAAGTATGAGATCGAGAAAGAACTCAAGACTGGCGCTTCGCGCTGGGAGCTTGGCTTCGCCAAGCTTTATTAGCCTCCCGAAAGCTGCAACTTGAGTGACTTTTCGCTAAAGTAGGCCGTCAGAGCCTCTTTGATATCGCCCTGGAATTCGATGCGACCGTCTTTGAACGTTGCCCCACAAGCCTTCTTCCCCTGCACATCCTTCATCAGAGTTTTGATCTCTGCTTCGGTGAAGGGCATATTCCAAAGGACAGTTACAGCACGACCCCCGCGACCCTTGGTCTCAAGGCGCATCTTGGTCGGTCCAGCGGCTGGAGCGTAGGCTTTCGTGCCTTTATCTTTATCTTTTTTCTGAGAACCTGAATCAGTTGAGTAAACCAATCGTCCGTTGCTCACTTACGACCTTTCGCAAAGCCTCGACCGGTCGAACGACGTTCGCCGCCAAAACTCTTGGCTTCAGAAGGATCTTTCTTCACGCGTGAGAGACGGCCCCAGCGTTTGCCGGGCTCTTCGCGTTTAGGAGCAGACTTCTTATAGACTTTGGTAAAGGTCTTTTTGAATGCAGGTTTTGTCTCTTCGACTTTGACTTCCGGCATGGGCATGCCTGGAACAGCGATCTTGGGCTCTTTGGAACGGCGGTAAAAGATCGCCGTATGGCCGATCACCTGGACCTTCGTTGCCTTCACACTGGTGGTGATCTCTTCGACGAGGCCCTGAAGGCTGTCTTGATCATCGCAACGAAGTTTCACTTTAACGAGTTCGAAGGTCTTGAGCGTGAATTCAAGTTCTTTCACCACACCTTCGGTAACACCGGCATTGCCGACTGTAACAACCGGATCAAGCTTGTGAGCGAGTCCGCGAAGGAAACTGATTTGTTTGGAACTTAGAAACTTAGCCATCAAGTACCTCGAATTTATAAAAGCAATCATGCCTATACCCTCCAGGTACAAAACGCAAGAAGAATTTGACGTGGTAATGAGACGCTTAGGGGAGGGTTTCGTTCCACTTACTTAGGAAGTTTTCAGCTCCTTGTTTGACGGCTTCAATACGATCCCCCTGGACGCGTTCCAGGATATCGACGAGAAAGTGGGCGCCTACGATTCTTGGTACAAACACATAGTCAGCACCTTTGGCGTACATCTCGCGAGCTTTATCAAGCGTATCGGCTGTCACGATAATGCGGGCTTTGGGGGCCAGCAATTTAAGGGCGTGGAGGAGTTTGAGGTTGGTCGTCCCTTTGAGCTGATTGTCCGGAATTGTCGAGATAATGACCGCTGCCTCATCGAGTGGGTGGTTTCTCAGAGTTTCGGGGTGGCCGATGTCTCCATAGATACAAGGAACACCGCGAGCCTTGAGAGCCCTGAGAGTCTCGGGGTTGTAGTCGACGACTAAAAGCTGGTCGATCATGGATTGGGAATGACGCCTTACAAATTCTTCCAGGAACGAACTCGCTTCGCGATAAAAGCCGAAGAGAACGATCGATTTATTCGCAGTATTGGTTTTGGATTCGGCCGCCATTACGTGATCTCGGATGCCGATTTTTTCGAGTAAGGGTTTGAGGAAGCGATAGATCGTGTAGCCGGACGGAATCATAAAGGACGACAGCAGAAGAGTGACGACGAGCGCGAGCGTACAGGCCGACAGAAGGCTCTGGGGCACATGATTGAGTTCGACACCAATCGCGACGACCACCAGGGAGAATTCCGACATTTGAGCGAGATTGATCGCAGGGATTAGACTCCCGCGATAACCATAATGCATGAAGTGAAGGGTGGGAAAAACGGTCAGGAAACGGCTGCCGATGACAAACACCACGATCATACCGGCCAGGCTTACCGTTTCCCAATTGGGCAGAGGAATCTGCATGCCCAGGGCCACGAAGAAGAGAGTGATAAAGAAATCGCGGAGACTCGTGATCTTAGAGGCGATATCGAGATGATATGGAAAGGACGCGATGCTTACGCCGGCGACCAGAGCCCCCATTTCGAGAGAGAGCGAGAGATAGTTGGCCAGACCGCAGATTCCAAAACACCAGCCCATGGCGGTGACGAGGACGAGTTCGGGTTGCTTCGCAATTTTACGGAAAATAGGCGGCAAAAGATATTTGGCCAGCATCCAGCTCGTCACGATCAAAACCGAAGCTTTGCCGAGGCTGAGGGACACGCTGAGGACCTGAAGGTTGTGCAGATTGGGTTGGATCGCAAGAAAGACGATAGCCCAAAGATCCTGGAAAACAAGGATGCCAAGGGTAATTCGGGACGTGAGCAGGTCGAGTTCCATGCGGTCCGAGAGCATCTTCACCACGACGAGAGTCGAGGAGAGAGACGTGGCGACGGCAAGATAAGTCAGTGAGTAATTGCCTGGACGATTGAGAAAACCCAGGAGGGAAAAGAACACTGTCGCGAGGAGGGCGCAGCCGACAAACTGCACGACGCCGTTGACGAGCACAGCCCGGCCCGCACGCAGGAGCTTGCGAATGTCGATCTCAAGTCCGAGGATAAACATGAGGAGGACCAGGCCGATCTCGGAGAGAGTCTGGATGCTTTCTGAACTGCGAATAATTCCAAAGCCGAGCGAGGGGCCCAATATGATGCCGGCGATAAGGAACGCAAGGACGAGAGGGAGGCGAAAGATGTAGGCGGGAATGCCTAGAACAGTCGCGCCCATAATTGCGTATGCTACATCCTGGAGTAGGCTATGACCGTCCACGAATCCTCTTATGCTCTAAATTTACTCAGGCTTCATCGTGGATAGGTATCGACAGATTCAGGGGAAACTTGAGACTTATTTCACCTGATCCACAGGGTTTGCGCGACTTGATCCGCCTCGAAAAATTGATGATTTGAGCCTGCATTCAAGCCGCTTATCCAGGTTCACCGGCGGCGAACTGCGGCCGGCAATGCCTTGCAAATCCCCCTCAAAAGCTTATGATGAGGGCCGTTAAGCGAGGCGATTTTAGCTGATGAAACGGATCTCTTGTGGCGCGACCGCAGGGTTGCGACCAGGATTTCCGCTATAAGAGGAGTGAAAGCTTTGGGTAAGCAGGAAAAAATTCAGCCGCGTAAGTTAAAAGGGTTTCGTGACCTTTTGCCGCAGCAGGCTCGCCTCAAAAAAAGCATTACCGATATTATATGGAAACACGCCGCAGTTGCTGGCTTTGAAGCCATCGAAACGCCGGCTCTCGAATATGCCGAGACACTCCTGGGAACGGGCGAGGAAACGGACAAGGAAGTTTATCGTTTCACCGATGCCGGAGATCGCAGCGTTGCCCTTCGCTTTGATCTCACCGTTCCCTTCGCACGCTATGTCGTCGAAAATTTCTCAGAGCTGACTTTCCCCTTTAAAAAGGTGCAAATCGGCAATTCATGGCGCGGGGAGAAGCCGCAAAAAGGCCGTTACCGCGAATTCTGTCAGGCCGATCTCGACATCATCGGTGTCGATTCGCTTTCGGCCGATGTTGAAGTCATTAGCTGCATCATGCAGAACCTCAATGAGTTGTTGCCAAAATCCTTTACGATGAGTGTCGGCCATCGCATTATCCTTTCGGCATTGATCCGGGCGAGTCTGCCGACGATCGATCCCTCGCTGGAATTCAAGGTTCTCATCATTCTCGACAAGCTGGCGAAAATCGGCCGTCCGG
>JACMPP010000099.1 GCA_014377445.1 Oligoflexus sp. | reverse complement strand
AGCAAACCTGTCGATGTACCGCATGGCCTCGGGATGAATGATGTCTCCATCCTCTTTCCAAATCATCAAAATCCTGCTTTTCTGGAGCAGATGCCGTCACTCGCCGACAAGCCTGATCCTGCGAAATTTGCAACAGGACTGGGAGCTGTCAACAGGCGGTCCAGGTTTCCAGTCAGAAGTCGGAGACAGTTCTTCCAAGTGATTTCAGCCGGGCCTACCTCTCGATAACTTGGAACATCACGTCTGATAAAGCCTCCAATTCTGACAGAATCTCCCTTCAAATGTTCAGTTTTTCCAACGCGAAACCAAAAATCACAACACGCGTCATCAACAAAACGGCCAATGTCCTCGACTACCTCAGGGCCAACGGCCTGTAGAACTTAAACCGAATTAAAACAGAGCCGATGGAGATCCAGTGGCTTTGTTTTAATTCGGCTAATTCCTGTGGTTATCTCGAAAGAAACCTTTTAAACTTTGATGTGCCAGGGCTCAAAGCGAACACCGTAAAAGTTGGTCTCGGTGTAGCGGATATTTACGTAACCCAAGTCGAGCAGACGTTTGTATACATCGGTTGCGGCGAAGGTGTCTGTGAAGTTGTCCGCACCGAGACCGATCTTGCCAACATCGAAATCACCCGAACCATGGAACGAATAGCCGGGAGGGGCCAGCGAACGCGAGGCTTTGGAAAGATTGCCTCCGCACTGAACAGCCTTGGCCAGGAACAGATCAAGTTGTTTGACGACGCTCCGAATGCCTGAAGTGAGAACGATGTCGGCTCCCACGTCTTTCTTGAGTTCGGCATAGAGAACTTCAGGCCGACCTTGGTAGAGGTAGTGACCCGTTCCAGCTATCTTATTGGTTTTGGATGCATCTATTTTTGAAGTCAGTTCGCTTGAAACCTTTTCACCGAAGAAACCATATGCCCTGGCATCGCGAAAAAACGTGGCTTCGATAAAATCGAGCTCGAAACGATTGAACGCACTCAGCGGGCTATTGACAGTTATCTTAAGAAGTTCATCCAGCGACATAAGGTTGAAGTATCCGAAACCAACGGTGCGCTTGGCGGAAGCGATCTTACCGACGACGGAGAGCATCAACTTCTTTTGAGGTTCCGTAAGATAGTAATCATCCGGAAAGTCCTGATCGAAATGTTTCGCCTTGTACTGCATGCGGCTGGCGAGGGCTGGATCGAGAGGCGCAACGACATTACCGTCCTGAGCAAAACTCGTCCTGGTTTGGAGAGCTGCGAGGCCTGTAATAACACCTTTTATAAGGTCACGGCGTTGCATGGGTAGTCTTCCTTAAACGGTCCAGACCTATTTATCGGCCCCCTTTAAGGAAACTTTATTACGACTGGGTAAAAAAGGCAGGAGATGGGGAAACCACGTATCCCCTAACCCTCTTAATATTAAGATAATCTGGAGACAGCTTCGTCGAGTGCCATGATTTTATTATCATATTTTACGACAAGTTTTTCCTATCTTGATAGCTAAGTCCCTGATCCTCCCCCGGATATTTTCCAGGGATTGCACCAGAAAAGCCCATGCTTTCTCACGGCTTTTGCTGCATTTTGTATTAAACTCTATTCGCCACTCACCCAGGTCTTCATTGCGGTCATCCCGGGCCGATTGATACGGCTGACGGCTCCAGTAAGGCTCCGCGTGGGCACATGGTCGGCCAATGGCAGGATCTCAGGAGGCGCTACGAGCTGCCCTTTGCTAAGGAAAGAGAGTTCCAGGAGTGGTGCTGCGTCCTGCATGAGGAGGAGCTCACCGGTCAGTTCACGGCCTTCAAAAAGTGGCAGTTCCATTCCTTCAGCCAGTTCCTCGCTTTTCATCCGCCGCGCAAAGATCACGTCTTTGTTACGTCCGACCACTGTGAGGACACCTTGAGCCGCAAGTGGGAAGAGTTCCTTCAACGGGCTGCTGAGCTTTTGATTCTCAGAGGCCGGGAAGACTTTGAGGAAACCATCATCGGTAAGGGCGATAAGCAATTGGGATGGCGCAAAAGCCCCAAGCTTCTTACCCTTGCCACCGATCGTGATGTGCTTGTTATCGGCGCTCAGGGTGAGGTTCAAAGGCGTCCGAAAATGAACTGTTTCCTCAACCCCCTTAAACGACTTCAGATCACGGACTGTAAGGAGTTGTCCCTTGGCGGCACGAGTCGTCCATTCCAAATCCTGGAAGTTAAAGAGCCAGCTTTTGGAAGCTCCCAGTCGCTCAAGTTCGAGCCAATCGGGTTTATCCGCTTCAACCAGCTTCGTATAGAGCACCTTACCGGTGCCCTTGATCAACTCATAAGCTTTGTCACGCTGCATGCCTGTGAGCTTGAGCCGTTTGGCCCAGACAGATCCGGACTCGTCATCCTGGAAAAGAAGATGCAAAGCCACTTCGTTGGCCTGCGAAGGAAGGATATGAAGTTGTTCAATCCCCTCCCCCACAAAGACCTTGTCGCTGACCTTGCTCAAGACGATCTGGGAATCTTTCCTGACGATCAGGAATTCATCGAGATCGGAACAGGCGGCAACGAATTCGTCGTTCTTCAGGCTGGTTCCGATGAAACCCGACTCACGGTTGACGTAAAGCTTCTGGTTCGCCAGAACAACCTCTCGCGCCCGGACTTCAGAGAACCCGCTGATGACGGTTTTGCGGACGAAACGAGACCCGTACTTTTTCTTCAGGGCTTCAAAATACTTGATCGTGAACTTGGTGAGGTCGGAGAGTTTCTCCTCGACTTCCTTGAGGCTTCCGCGCAATTCATTGAGAGCTTTTTCCGCAGTCTCATTATCGTACTTTGTCAATCGTTTGAAACGGATCTCGAGCAGGGCTTCATAGTCGGCTTCGACAACTTCGTCTGTCACGAGTTTCAAGAGCGGTTTGAAGGCCTTGGCCAGGCGATCCAACGCTTCGATCCAAGAATCAGCGCCTTCGAGCTTGCGATAGATTTTGTGCTCGATAAAGAGACTCTCAAGGGTCGCTTTATGAATCTTGGTTTTCAGTTGATGCGCATGGAGACGCAATTCCTGACCAAGAATGTCCCGGGTCTGCTCGGTGGAATAGGTCAAGAGATCAGTCACGCTACAGAACCAGGGTTTATCCTGATGAATCACGCAGGCATAGGTTGAAATGGAAACTTCGCAATCGGTAAAGGCATAAAGCGCCTCTTCCGTCTGCTCCACCGAGACTCCCGGTGGCAGTTTCACGAGAATTTCAACATCCTGACTGGTGTTGTCTTCGACTTTCTTAACTTTGATCTTGCCCTTGTCATGCGCGGCAAGGATCGATTCGATCACACTCGTCGTCGTTGTTCCGAAGGGAATATCTTTGATATGGAGCGTCTTTGAATCGGAGGCTTCAATCCGGGCACGGATACGGATTTTACCGCCGCGCTGACCGTCTTTATACTGACTGAAGTCCCCCACCCCGCCGGTGGGAAAATCCGGCAGCAAGGTATAGGGCTTATTTTTGAGGTAAGCGATCGAGGCATCACAGATCTCGACAAAATTGTGTGGCAGAATTCGGGTCGCGAGACCAACGGCGATACCTTCAACCCCGTGCGCGAGCAGCAAAGGAAATTTTACCGGGAGGTACTGCGGTTCTTTGTTTCGACCGTCATAGGACGCCTGCCAGGTGGTGATCTCCTCATTGAAGACCACTTCCTTGGCGAAGCCTGAGATTCGGGCTTCGATATAACGCGGGGCAGCCGCACGGTCCCCTGTGAAGATGTTACCCCAGTTGCCCTGCATATCGATGAGAAATTCTTTTTGCGCGATGTTGACCAAGGCTGCTTCGATCGCCATGTCGCCGTGTGGGTGGTAGCGCATGGTGTGGCCAATGACGTTGGCCGCTTTATTGAGCCGTCCATCATCCAATTCCCAAAGGGCATGGAGAATACGTCTCTGCACGGGCTTCAAGCCGTCACGGATATCCGGTACGGCACGATCGAGGATTACGTAGGACGCATACTCGAGAAACCAAGACTGATAGAGATCCTCAACATGGGGCAAGGGCCGCGCTGCGGTCTTATCCGGGCTATCTTTTTCACTCATAGAGTATCCAAATCAATAGGATCTTCCGTGCGAAGATGATCGATAATAAAACGCTGACGGTCCTGTGTGTTCTTGCCCATATAATAAGTCAAGAGCTCAAGGATGCTAGATTTATTTGACAGACGGATGGGTTCGAGGCGCATACGATCACCGATAAACTGCCCAAACTCATCAGGGGAAATCTCACCGAGACCTTTGAAACGAGTAATCTCCGGCTTCTTGCCGAACTTCTTGAGGGCCGCCTGCTTTTCTTTTTCATCGTAGCAATAGACTGTCTTCTGCTTATCGCGGACGCGGAACAGAGGCGTCTTGAGGATAAAGATATGGTTGGCTTTCACGAGCTCGGGAAAGAACTGGAGAAAGAAGGTCATCAAAAGCAAACGAATATGCAGGCCGTCGACATCGGCATCCGTTGCCAAAACGATGCGCTGGTAGCGAAGGCCTTCGATGCCGTCCTCAATCTGCAGGGCATGTTGCAGAAGGTTGAATTCCTCGTTTTCGTAAACAATTTTCTTGCTCATTCCAAAGCAGTTGAGCGGCTTCCCGCGCAAACTGAAAACTGCCTGCGTCCGCACGTTGCGGGCCTTGGTCAGGGATCCACTCGCCGAGTCACCCTCGGTGATGAACAGAGTGGTGAGGTTGGCATCCGGATCTTTGGAAAGACGGTGCACACGGCAGTCCCGCAACTTCTTGTTGAAGACGTTGGCCTTCTTCGCGCGATCCTGGGCGATCTTACGAATGCCCTGCATCTCCTTGCGCTCGCGTTCCGATTGCAGAATCTTCTTTTGCATCGCATCCGCTACTTCGGATTCGCGGTGCAAATAGTTATCGAGTTGTTCTTTAAAGAAATCGATGATCCAACCTTTAAGGCTTGGACCATCATCGCCCCGCGTTTGCGAACCGAGCTTGGTCTTGGTCTGGGATTCAAAAACCGGGTTATCGACACGGATCGCGATCGCCGCGATCAGGCCGGAACGAATGTCGGCGGTGTCGTAATCCTTCTTAAAGAAGTCGCGAACCGCTTTGACCACGCCTTCGCGAAGGGCGGCCTGATGCGTCCCGCCCATGCTGGTGTGTTGGCCGTTGACGAAAGAATAGTGTTCCTCGCCGAACTGCTCCGAATGGCTCAAAGCGATCTCTATATCTTCACCGCGCAAATGGATGATGGGATAGCGCAGCTCGGTCGTTTCCGTTTTCTCTCGGAGCAGGTCGAGGAGACCATTTTCCGAAACGTAGATCTTGTCGTTGAACTGCAGTTCCATACCCGGATTCAGGTAAGCGTAGTTCTTCAACATCTGTTCGACGATCTCGTGATCGAAGTTGTAGCCCTTGAATATACTGCCGTCCGGAGTGAATTCCACTTCGGTGCCGTCCGGAGTCCCCTTGGCCTTCAAGGGTTTCTCTTTGACGATGATGCCTTGCTTGAATTCAGCTTCGATACCGACGCCTGCGCGCCAGGAACGTATGATAAAGCGCTCGGACAAAGCATTTACAGCTTTGGTCCCGACGCCGTTCAAACCGACTGATTTTTTAAAAGCGCCCGAGCCGTACTTGCCGCCGGTGTTGATCTGCGAAACGCACTCCACGACTTTCGTCAATGGAATACCCCGCCCGTAGTCCCGCACTTTGAAGTGCAAAGAATCGGCCGTGATCTCAATCCGAGTGCCTTTGCCCATGACGTATTCATCGACGGAGTTGTCGATGATCTCTTTGATGAGAATATAAATTCCATCGTCACTCTGGGTACCATCGCCGAGTTTACCGATATACATACCGGGACGAAGTCGAATGTGGTCTTTCCAATCGAGTGACTTTATATGCTCTTCGCCGTACTGCTGCTCCATGCTACTCCTCCAGCCAATAGGTCCAGCCAACCGTCTGTCCATCACAGATACGATTTTCGGGAAGGTCGATCCTGTCGGCATGTTCGAAAGAATGAACTGTAAGAGGCAGCTTTGACAAGAGAAAAGAAAAGAAGAAGCGTAGAGAGCGCATAAAATCGCAGCTTCTACTTAAAATTTTGACACGGCTTGTTTCATTGGCTTAGTCTTTTTGGGACTTTTTGATAGAATTCAGCGCAAATGTCGCAGGAGACTGCCTTCCTGTTGAGGCATCCGGACCGGGAGATAGCGAATCGCGGCGGAATAATGCGCGCGTTCTGCAGCGGCATCCGCGAGTCGGCAGATCGTTTTATGGGCAAGCTGACTCATCTCTTTGAGAGGAAGAGCGGGTCGTGACTCCAAGCTTTGCGCTTCTATGTAGAGATCCAATCGAGGATAACTCAAGGTCTTCAAGAGATGCGGCAACAACATCTGATCATCGATCCAAGCAAGCTTTGCATGATTTGCATAGTGAAGACCTACACAGACTGTTGCTCGAGCCGCATGTCGACTCAAAAAAACGTTGCCTCGATGCCAGCGCTTCGGATCGGGCCTAATCCTGCCAGTGGTCGTTCCCTCGGGAAAGATGCACAGGGAATGCTTTTGTAAAATTTTGACCGAATCCCGGAGCCCCCTTACTCGTCCCGCGACCGACTCCCTTTCGACAAAGACCGCAGTCCCCATGCGGGCAAGACTCCCGATTATGGGCCAGGCCCTGACCTCGCGTTTGGCCATGAATCCCATGGGCACAAGGCTCCCGAGCGCAAGGATATCGATATAGGACAGATGGTTGGCGAGCATCAGAAATGGAATTTCAGGCAGGACAGACCCTCGCAGATGAATCCTGAGCCCCATTGCGCGACACATAGCGCGCAAGTGGTTTTGAACAATCCTGTCCGCTCTTCGATCATCACGCTGCTGGCGAAGGAGCCTTAATACGCAATGGAAGAGCGGAAGAAAGAATCCCAAAGTCAAGCCCAGAGAGATAAAGATCAAGGCAAGCTGTGACAGACGACCTAAGATTCGAGGCAGATTCATAAGATCTCCTATTCATCTCAAGATCATAGACGGAACTTATAGAAGCAGCACTTCATTTATAAAGACTTTACCGAGAATTTAATCGGCCTTCTCGACTCCATGTTTATCATAGCGCAACAACACTTGGACTCCATGGAGGCCCTGTTATGCGCTTTGATCGGAACCTTGCCCTTAAGCTCCCGCTCCCGCCAGACCTTGATAGCTATTTAGACCAGTGGCAACCGAAGATAAATTTCGAACTTAAGCAATCGCGCTATTTGATAAAGACCGCACAGACCGCCCAGGAGTTCGAAGATACGATTCGCCTTCGGTCAGAGGTCTTCCTGAAAGAATTCGCCGGCAAGAATGGAGATGATCTGCTGGACATTGAGGATCGTGATTCCGAGGCTGACTTTCTCATCATCAAAGACGCTGTGACTCAAGAAATCTATGCCTCCTACCGCCTCATCTGCTCCGATTTCTCCGATAACTTCTATTCCAAAAGCGAATTCTCAATCGACGACTTTCTCACTCACCCAGGCAAAAAACTCGAGCTGAGCCGGGCCTGTGTTCGGGCGGACAAAAGAAGTTCGGGCATCTTTTTACACCTGCTTTGGCGCGGATTGATTGAATACATTCGGGTAAGCGGTAGTCGTTACCTCTTCGGTTGCAGCAGCATTCAGTACCTCAAACTCCCTGAGCTGGTGAGCGTCTATCAGAGTTTGAATAGGCTGGACGCGATCTCCGAAGACTATGGCATCAAACCACTGCCACACTACAGCATCCTTGACCTGCAAGGGCTTTTGAAGTGCAGACCCGCGATACATGAGGCTGGCAAAACCGTGGCGGAACTCCCTCTTCCTCCCCTTCTCATGGGCTACGTTAAAGCCGGAGCGAAGGTATATGGCGCCCCTGCCTACGATCAGGATTTTGGTTGCCTCGATCTTTTTACAGTGCTGGATTTTCAAAATTTGAATGCTGTCTTCGTGAAGAGATACCTGAATCCAAATTAAAGGCCTAAACCTTGACCGAACTCTATGCTGACTTCCCGGAGATGGCCGAACTCTTTCGTTGTGCGGACTTTCTCGGTCCTACCGCTTCTTTGGAGGTGGAAGCTTGTGTTCGGTCGAACGTCCACGGCCTTGAATTTCCTTTGGTTAGTTTCCATTTTGGAAACAAGGATCCTTCGTCACCTGTGTTGATTTTTGTCGGTGGCATCCATGGGCTGGAAAAGATCGGTAGTCAGATCATATTGAGTTTTCTCCGTTCGTGGATTCGACTGTTGCGTTGGGATCAGACCCTTGTCAAGACGCTTCAGGACTGCCGGATCATCTTCTACCCCATTGCCAATCCCTTGGGCATGTACCTCAATCGCCGATCCAACGCCTCCGGGGTGGATTTGATGCGCAACGCGCCGGTCGATGCCGACGACAAGGTCTATCCTCTCGTTGGAGGGCACCGCCTGAGTCCAAAGCTCCCTTGGTATCGTGGGACCGGAGAATCGAACACGGAAGATGGGATGGAGACCGAAGCCAGGGTGCTCGTCTCCTTCATCCGCAAACATTGCTTTGCTGCGAAGCAGAGTCTGGTGCTTGATGTTCATTCCGGATTTGGCTGGATCGATCGGGTATGGTTTCCATTTGCCTCGAGCAAAAAACCCTTTCCCAAAGCCGCCCATGTCCTCGCCCTCAAGCAGCTACTCGATCGCAGTTACCCCCATCATGTGTATAAGATTGAGCCGCAGAACCATTCGTACATGACTCATGGCGATCTCTGGGACTTCCTCTATTTTGAACATCAAGCGGAGGCGCAGACCAGTAAAGAGTCTGATGGCGTCGCCAAGATCTTTCTCCCCTTGTGCCTTGAAATGGGCTCCTGGCCATGGATTAAAAAGAATCCAAAGCAGCTTTTCAGCTCCAATGGCTTCTTCAACCCAATACTCCCGCACCGCATTAAGCGCGCCGAACGCAGGCACTTTCTGCTCTTTAATTTTTTGGTGAAGGCGATTGCTTCGGGCGAAGCCTGGGATCTTCATGATCCGAAGAAGTTACAATTCCTGTCGGAGCAGGCGAAACATCTTTGGTATTCTTAAAATTTTCATACGAATAAGCCCGACTCCATTTGGAGGAGTCGGGCTTATTATTATAAGCGATTCAAAAAGAATGAAGGCAAACGCTTACATTCTTTCGCCGCTTGAACATGTTATTGCTTTCGCGTCGAAAGACGCCTGAGCGTGACAGATCGTACTGAGAATCATAAAGGCTTTGATCATGGTAAGCTCCTTGGTTTGGTCAAGATGCCCCTTCTTTAACGCTTTAGTTGCTCATAGTGGAGTAAATTCCACGTTTCTTCCCAAAACCAATGATCATTGCAACCAAGTCTTTTGACCAATTGCTTGGCTGTATACCCAGCCCGTTTTGAGAACAAAAGAAAGCCCACGATTTTGGTCGTGGGCTCGATCATTTTAAGTCTTTTCGAGGCAATTACGGGTTCAGGGTATAGACGCGAGGTGTTTCTGTGTAGAAAGTTCCGGCAGTCTTATTCTCGCCCGCTTCCTGAAGACCGACTGTGGCAGCCGGAAGTTTCATAAGCGATTTAACGGCCGTGCAAGCCGCTGCGCATGTCTGGGTTGTCACCAGTATCCAGCCTTCTGTCGGGCCGGCGGCCACAATAAGGTTCGAGTAGTTGAGTTGACCTTTGGTTGAAAGGACGTCGCCTGTGCAATCTGTGTTGGTGTACACCACGAGATCACTCGAGTAGCCATCGTCTTTAAGCTCAGCGCCTTTTTTGAAGGCCAGGCTGCGCTTAAAGCCGCGATCAACCTTCAGCGTGCCTTCGGTGTTCTTCGCCACGTAGCACGTCGTCCAGGACTGGTCAGCGAGCGAAGCGATCATGCCGAGACCAGTCGACTCAGCAAAAACAACTGGAGTCGCTGGTGCGCGTGGGGTCGTTGGAGCCGCTACAGCGCCATTGCTCAAGGTGCTTGCCAGAGATTCGAGGTCTATCTGAGTTTTGAGCTTGGTGTAGCTTACATATTTGCCTTCGCTCGTGTTGAAAGCTTCGGGTGTGGCCGTACCGATTTTCGAACCTTCGTTCAAGACTTCTGCGGTCGCGCGCATGGCCGTCTTGTAATCACCCGTGCAACCTTTGGCACAGGTACCGCTGACGACAGCCCAATTATCGACCCGGGCCGTATTTACGAGCGATCCAATAACCCAAGTAGACCAAGCTTTCGCTGTGCCATCAGTGTTTTTGGAAAGTGTTTTACAAGTATCATCCGAATACTTCAGAAGGAGTGAAGTCATCGTATCAGCCCCGAAGGACCAATATTTTTTAGAGTAATCACCAGCCAAACTGAAACGGTAACAATTCGATTCCCATGCGCTGCTTTTGACAGCCGTGAGAGCGAAAGCCGTACCGGCTGCGGCCGAGGCTCCAGGGGCAGTCGGGTTGCCGGCGAGTGGAGTGGCTCCGCCTGTCGTGCCCGAAGTTGTTGTCGATCCACCGGTGACACTCTTAGTCGCAGCCTGGACAGGAACATAAGTCGGTTCGATTTCTTTGTTGCGAGGAGTTTTTTTGCTTGGACCCTCACCGCAGGCTGTCATCGCCACGAGAATTCCGAGAGCACAAAGAGCTTGCTTCAACATTCTTATTCTCCGAATTGTAGTCAGAATTTATTTAAAATTTAAACCGACTGATTGCTGGATCGTGATCCGAAACTTTACCCATATAGTTGGTGTTCATGTGAACGATTTCAAATTCAGGTTCTTTTTGAAGGAGAGCATCGTTCACAAATATATGGTCGATAGCGCCAGAGGAACCACTGAATCCAATTGAATACCAGCTATTGGAAGGGAAGAGATTCTTGTGGGTCATCAAATTAGTGAGACCGCGACTCTCAAGTAACTTCATCGACCTATCGTTCCAATAAGCGTTTAAATCACCCGTGACTATGATATTCGCGCCCGGACTCTTCTGCTGAAGTCGCTGAGTAAATTTCGTGACTCGATCTACGATGAGACTTCGTTGAACTTCTGAGCTGAAAGGAAGAGGTTGATCCACTCCCCACAAATTTCCATCGCCAAGCTTTGAATTCATGTGATTTCCCAAGACGAAAACCCTCTGACCTCTGAAGCCAAACTGAGCGACTAAGACCTTTCTTGAATTTCGGAACACGGGATCGTTAGGATAGACTCGACCTGGGTTCTGATTCAAAGCGCCAGTATCATCGATAGTAGTTTCATCCAAGGCTCGAGCATTGCCTTTGGGAGTAAATTCCACCCGCCGACTGTTGTAAAGTATCGCAACTCGAATATTGCCCCCAGGCTCTCCACCGTCCTGTAACGGGATGGGATCGATGTTCAGAGCTCGGTAGTAGGGAGCATCGGTGCACGTGAGAAAACCCAATAGAATTGTAAGAGTCTTATCCGCCGCTGATCCGTCGCCGAACTCTGTCCCGTTATTGTCCTGAATCTCATCTATATTGACGATATCTGGACACGCGAGGTTAACCGAAATAGCCTCGGCTACCTTTCTCAGGCGATTCGTACGGTTACCAGCTAAGTTCAAAACGTTCGCAGTAGCGATAGTAAGGTGATCATCATCACCATGAAGTTTCGTCTTGGGCCTCGCACTTAGCTCCTTCAAACTCGAAGTTCCTGCAAACTTACCCGTAACAAACATTACGTATTCACCATCACCAAAGGTGTTGGTTTGATAACTGAGGATACCTTCAAGATCGTAGGTGAACTTATCTCCCACGTTGAACACCTGAGCAGGTTTTACATTTGGAGCAAGATCAGAATCAACGATTCGAACCACTTCTGGATTGTGGTAGTTCGCTTCGATATTGGGAATGAGACCACCAGCGTCACTGATGTTCGCGGGATCGCTCACGTCAGCCGGATTTACGTAAACTGCAATGTAACTGCCTTTAGCTTCGTCAAATAATTCCTGACCTCCGCGAAAACCAACAACTGTCGGCGTTGCCAATTTGATTCGCATTCCCTCGAGACTTTCCCAAAAGTCAATTCCGTCAGCCAGATTTAGTTCAGGCTTTTGGTTCAAATTTCCGCGGTAGGTTGATATGAATTTGTTTGGCGGCTTGATACCAGACGGACCTCCAATGAGGATCGCTTCCGGCAGCTCATTGCCCGCACTTAGAATCTTCAGGCTATCCACGTCTCGAATTGCAGTTCTCGTCATCCCTTGATAGGTCAGAATTTCCGTGACTATACCCGCCACCTCAATCTCTTGCCCTATGACAAGGTCGTTTCTCTGAGACGTTAAATATACGTTCAAAGCATTCGACGTCTTGGGATCACCATCATCTGCAACTTGAAGGTAAAGCTCCATATAGTTTGTGTTTTCAGGCCGGGCAACTGCTGTCAGAATCCCTTTAGTTTGAACCCGGTAACCATAATAGGGTGACAAATGAGATCGGCCTTGTATTTCCGAAATCGTCAGCGAAGACCCGAAATCACCGCGGGTACGCGAACTAAACGATGCTCTTTGTTCGTCCAATAAGGGAAGGGTTTTATATCCCTTCAAGAATGTTGTCAGTGATTCTTTTGCTGAAAAAACTTCAGCTTCGCGCTTAAAACGTTGCTCGAAGGCATTACGGTAACGATAGCCAGGAAATGTAGCAGCGTTGTAATAGTAGTAGTCGCTGATCGCAATCCGGTAGTTCTTTTTGTCTTCAAGAGGCACGCCGTGACTTAGATTTATTTGGTAAATCGTAGGCAAACCACCCAGGAACTGAATATCATACTCTAGTCCAGCGACTTGCAAATCGAGTCTATAGTTTTCAGTCGTTCGATTAAGTACAAACTCACGAATTTCTTTGCCGGAGAGAGTTCCGATTTGAAATTGGTCTTTGTCGGTGTCAGCCGGATAGAGAGGAAGAATACGATTCTTAATCACATCGTCGTTCAAACCGTCTTCAATAATCGCTTCTTTGGCAGGCTCGAGGAAGGCACTTGGGTAAAACACAATGTCAACGTTCTTCTCGACCTTTATAGCTGTCGCCATAAGGTTTCCGGCAAGATTTGAATGTTCAAACCTTCCATTCGTATCGATCAACACAACGCCGTCTGTTTTTGAACCCGGGTCCTTCTCGCAAGAACTTACGAGAACGCTCGACAGGATAACGGCCAGAATCAGAGGGAACTTCATTATGTTTCTCCGCGAAAAATAACACGAGGGAAAAACCAAGAGGGGCATAAATATGCCCCTCTGTTATGAGAACTTAAGCTGCTGGTATAGGACTTGGAGCCGGCGTAGGACTCGGTGTAACCGGAGCGGGTGCTTCAGGCACTGGAGTCGCTGTCACTGGCTCGGGTACTGGTGCCGCCGTTGGTTGTGTAACCACCGGTTGCGTAGGAGCCACTGGAACGGGAGCGGCCGCGTTCAAGCTGGCTGCGAGTTCGTCGAGGTTCAGGAAAGATTTCGCTTTCTTGAAGGCCACATATTTGCCTTCGGCTGTGTTGTAAGCGACAGGGGTCGAGTTGTTTATTTTCGAACCTTCGTTCAACAAAGCAGCGTCAGCGCGCATCGCAGTTGTGATAGCGCCCGTACAGCCCGATACGCATGTACCTGTGACAACAGCCCAGTTCTCGGTCAGCGTGGTCGCCGCCAGAGTACCGATCATCCAGGTGGACCAAACGCGTGGTTTGCCATCCGCTCCAGGAGTCGTTGAAATCACTTTACAGTCCGCGTCGCTATATTTGAGAAGAAGTGAGGTCATCGTGTCGGCCGAGAAAGACCAATATTTTTTGCTGTAATCGCCTTTGTCACCAAAGCGGTAGCAAGTCGATTCCCAACTATTGTTCGCCACAGTTGTCAGCGCGAAAGGAATCGTCGGGACGACTACCGGCGCTGTGGGCGTTGTATCGGTCGGAGTCGTAGCTGTCACAACAACTGGACCTGCACCAGTTGGGACTGCAGCGACTGTCAAGCCACCGATACCCCACCAAGGAGCCGGGCTTCCGGCTGAGTCTGCCGAATCAACTACATATTTGAAGGCGATCGTAACTTTCGCAGCGCCATCGCCGACCAGGCTTTTGATCGAGACCGCAGAAGCGGCTGTTGCAAAGGCTGTTTTGTTGACAAGACCGGTTTGGGCTTTACGGTTCTTCAATGGAATCGGCTTCCATGTGGCCGTATTCACGTCGCCTGAGTAGTCCGTTGAGACGACGATTTGAACTTTGCTGTAGTCGTCGACCGATGCGCCTTTGCCGAGATAAATATCTTCTGCAACTGCGACGCAGGCGTCTTTGGTTGAGGAGAGATTGATCGGTTTGCTGACGATCCAAGCAGTGCCGACGTTGTTCGCCTTGGTGTCAGGGTTGTAACCCGAGAGACGGGCGATGCCTGGATAGCCAGCGGGAACCATTGTGATCGCCTTAGCCGAGTCGACCACTGTGAAATCCGCGCTGAAGTCTTTGCCAAATTGAAAGTCAAATAGGTTTTGAGCCGATGCACCTGCACAAACCGTAGCCTTGTTGCTGGCATTGGCAACGGCGCCGCCATTGTTGGCTCCGCCAGTCCCAGTCCCCGATCCTCCACCCGCACCAGTCAAAGTCAAAGGCGTAGAAGCGAAAGTTCCGCTGCCGAGCAATTCAAACGAGTTGATTTGCCAGATCGGGTAGTTCGCAGCGGCGCGTGTGTCGTAGTGGAAAGCCAAGACGATTTTCTTGCCTTCATACCGTTTCAGACTGACGTTTTCGGAATCGACGACGGTGAAACCGCTGCCGTCTGGAAGACGCTCAACTTTAGCGACCTCCCAGGTCGAGGCATTGGGATCGCCACCTGTGTAGTCTTCCGAAACGAGGAAGAAGATACTTCCTTCGAACGAGTTACTACGATTGCTGATCGCCTGGCTGACCTTGAAACTAGGGTTGACGACATTCGTCAAATCCATAGTGGGTGTGAAAAGCCAGCTGCTCGTCTTCGAGCTAGAGACGAAAGAGTAGCTCAGGTCTTCGTGATTGGCTTTGTACCAACCTTTGGAGCCGACGTCGGTTACGGTCGTAAAAGGAGCCAGCTCGTAGGTAAAGAGCTTCTCGTAAAGTACGCGTTCAATATTTTCAAGAGTCTTACCCTGCATGCGGGCGACGACGTCGATCGTCTCGAAGAGTTTATTCTTCAATCCGTTAAGCTGTGAGCCATCGACTTCAAGGATGCTTAGCGTGCTGTACGACTGTGACGCGAGATAGAGGGCCGACAGCGCTTGAGCATCGTTCGGATTCTTTTTCAGACGTTGTGTTGCGATCTTGATATCGTAAAGAATATCCGAAAAACTCTGACGCTCGCGATCAGTCGCGCTACGCAAAAGATAGCCCTGTGAAAGATCTCTCTCAACAACCTTGATAGCTGCGTAGAGATCATCCACGTATTGATTTTGTTCGCCGGTTGTTTCTTTGGCTTCGTCTTTTGAACAAGCGCCTTGAACACTAGCGAGACCGAGCACGAGAGCCATGGAGAGCAGACGGATCGACTTCATTGGATTTCCTTTTCAAGAGTTCCGTTCAAGCACAGTTCAATACGAGTAGCGAGTATTAAGGGTAAAGACGGTGTTCTTCTTTTTGAGAACTGACAGAACGCGATCTTCGCGGATGTCAGAGCTCGAACCAAAGACAGCGTTCTTAGCTTCCATGAATTCAACTTCGGGTTGGATCGTGAATTTGCCCGCAGTGTAATACCCACCCAATCCAAAGATCGAGAGGCCACCGTGAGAAGCGGTTTCGTCGGCTGTTCTCAGCTTGTGAGCTGATTCCAGATCGCGGTCGATGAAGTATTTTCCGAGATGTTTGTAGGAAATATAAGGGACCCAAGAGCCAACTTTCCAACCAGCTTTAATCAACTCAGCGCTATCCGTTTTGCCCAACCAGTCCTGTTTCACGCCGTAATAATCAGAATAGACCGGGTGAAAGGGTGTCGTGTCCTGGAACCAGCTAAAGTCTTTGCTAAGACGGTAAGCTTCGGTACCAGCACGACTTGTCGTCCACTCAAGTGCGCCGACAAAATTCGATACCCACTGGGTGTACTGCACAGACAATGCCGAATCCAAAAGCGCGCCGGTCTCGGCAGCATTCAGATGGGTTGCATACTCAGTTACAAAGTTGATGCTATTAGTTTTGTATACGATACCAGCCTTATACGCTCGGTCTTCTTTAGCTTTCCAGCTTTCAGAGGCCGCGTTCTGCTCGATGCTGAAGTCAGAATTGGTCGGGTAGTAGAAGCTGCTCGAACCTGCACCAGCGTACAAACTCAAGGCAGCTGTCGGGCTCCACTGCACTTCCAGACCAGCGACTGTTTTGGAACGGATGCTCTCGTCTTCGATGGGAAGATTCGATACATACGCCGGGGTGCCGTTGATGTAGTAGATGCGTGCAACGTCAAGTGTACGGAATGCTTGGCCAATTTCAGTGCCTAGGTTGTAAGGTCTGAATATGACTTGGAGAGTGTTGCTCGGCTTGTAGGCGATCCACGAATCTTTCGAATCGTTGTCGGGACCGATGCTTGTGCCGCCGTGACCGCCAACATCACCGTCGATGTCCAAATCCGCTTGGAATTCAAAGTTGTCGTAGCGGTGGAAAAGGCGAAGTTCGAATTTGGATGTGAGGTTTTGGTCGTCGCCGTATTTGTCTGGGTCGATATCGAGGCGGAAACGAAGGGATGTGTCGTTGTTGAAGAAGTAACCGAAGGCTGCGTCGAGCTTCGCGCGGTCGCCTAGGCTGATGTTCTGTGAAGAACTATAAAGGCGTTGCTTATATACAAGATATTCCATGTAGATACTTTGCAACGGCGCCTGGCTTTTAACAGCGGGGCCTGAGAACAAAGGGGCATGGGAAGAAGGATAAGAAGGATTTTCTGCGACAGGTTGGGGAGCTACGGGAGCGGGTTGTGCAGGTGCTTCGTCCGAAACTGAAGTCGGCTGACGAGCGGCTTCTTGTGCGTGAGCCACAGTTGCGAAAAGACTGAAACACACTGGAGCCCACAAGCGATTGAGATTCATTGTCTATCCCTTGAACTGAAAGCAGAGTTTCCGAAGGTTCGACTATCGATTCACCTAAGCTAAAACTCGAGAGAACGATCTTGTCAGAATGACCACCGCTGTATAAGGTTTTTCCCGCAGACGGTCAAGTTCATAAATAAAGGTTGCGGACATAGCATTCCACGATGAGCGAAATCCCAATCCACTTCGATTCCGCTTACCTGCGCTACAAGTAGCCGGTCCGTAGATAACTCCCACGAGCCGGTCCTTTTCATCTTTTCATTTGACAGATAGGTCTTTAGGCCTATAGTCGAGGCCTCATTTCCAAACGAGTATGCAGCATGAGTCTTCTATACAAGCAATTTACAGTTCCACTAAACGAAGCGAACCTGGCGTCTGATATCCGCGACCTCGTGGCCGTCGACCTGGGCATTCCAGCTGACGATATCCTGGAACTCGAAATACTTAAAAAATCGCTCGACGCCCGTAAAAAGTCGCAGATTCTGCATCACTATCAGCTACGTCTCGTCACTCGCGATGACGAAGCCCTTCTCAAATCGTCCGGCGATCGCCTCGACACCTTGGAAGAAAAAGTCCGCTATCACCCCAGCGAAGACATCGACTTTAAGAACAAGACATTTAGGCATCCGCCTGTAATCATTGGCAGTGGTCCCGCTGGCACCTTTGCTGCTCTCGTCCTGGCCGAACTTGGTCAGCAGTGCGTGATCGTCGAACGGGGTGAAGCTGTCGAAGCACGCATGCGAACCGTTCATCGCCTGCAAAGAACTAGTAGCTTTGACGAAGAGAGCAACTACTGCTACGGCGAAGGAGGAGCCGGAACCTTCTCCGACGGCAAACTCACATGCGGCCGGAACCATCCCCTTATTCGTTATCTCTTCGAGCAGTGGGTCCGTTTTGGAGCGCCTGACAGTATCCTCTACGAAGCCCATCCGCATATCGGCACCGACTACCTCATGCAGATCGCGCGCAAGACCCGCCTTCATTTGGAAGGCCTCGGCACCAAATTCCTTTTCAAAAAGCGCTTTGTCGATTTTGAAAAAGGCACACATGCACGATATAAAGTTCACCTTCATGATGGCACCTCGCTCGATACGGATCACCTCATCATGGCGATCGGTCATAGTGCGCGTGAAACCTATCAGATTCTTTACGACAAAGGCCTTGGGATCGGTCCCAAACCGTTTGCGATTGGCGCTCGATTTGAACATCCGCAGGATCTCATCAATAAAATCCAATATGGTTCGTGCACCCTGCTCCCTGCCGCCGAATATAAACTCGCGGCTCAATCCCAGGGTCGGGGCGTGTGGACCTTCTGCATGTGTCCAGGCGGCAATCTTCTACCGACCAATGCCCAGGCGGGTCACCTCGCGATCAACGGCATGAGCTATCACGCTCGAAACAGCGGCTTCGCCAATGCCGCCGTCGTCGTCAACGTGATGCGCGAAGATTATTACAAGGGTCATCCTCTCGACGGTATGCACTTTCAAGCTGCGATCGAACGCGCTGCCTTTACCGCCGGCGGAGGCAACTATTTCACGCCGGCCCAAAGACTTGGCGACTTCATCAAAGGCAAAATTTCCAAGGGCGAAATGAAGTCGAGTTACAAACCCGGTGTAACTCCGGCTCGACTCGATCAGATACTGCCTCAATTCGTCGTCGATCCCCTTCGCGGTGCTCTCGATGAATATAACAAGCGCATGCGCGGGTTCATCGCCGAAGACGCAATCGTCGCCGGAGTGGAAACCAAAACTTCGGCTCCCATCGTCATGTTCCGCGATGCCACTCTACAATCGACGAGTCATCCCGGGTTGTTCCCGGCCGGTGAAGGCGCCGGATATGCGGGTGGGATCGTCTCGGCGGCCCTCGATGGCCTCAAGATCGGGCGCGCTGTTCTGGAAAACGCTCTTGCTGATGGTTTGACTGTTTCGACTTTAACTCACTGAGTTTGCAAAACGGAGATGTTCCTAATGATGTTGAAACTGAATTCGAAAAAATCCGCTCCTCTCGCTGCCCTGATGACATTCTCTCTCGCCTATTCCCCTTCGGCCTTTGCCTGGGGTGAGCGCGGTCACGACGGAATCACGCGCGTGGCAACTCGCATTCTAGCCGATAACAAGGATCCTGAGATTCAAAAGTTCGGCGCCTTTCTTCAAAAGAAGGAAAACATGCTGGGCCATTTGGCGAATGTTCCTGACATCGTCTGGCGCTCGCTTTCTCCGGAACTCGATAAGGCCAGTACACCAAGCCACTTCATTGACCTCGACTATATTCTTGTGCCGGGCAAGACCCCGACGGCTGAAGATCTTCCTGGAACGATGGACGCCTATCTGAAAGCCCTCGATAAGAACTGCGGGAAAAAGGCCAAAGACTGGGCCTGTGCTCCTGGAAAAGATTTGGGTGATAGACTCCTTAAAGCCGGACACGCCCCTTACCGCGTTGACACTTTGACCCAGGATCTGGTGCAGGCTTTTAAAGATCTCAAGGCGATGGATAAGATTCAAAAGGACAGTCCTGACTTTGAGAAGAAAAATACGGCCGTCGATCGCATCCTTCTCTTGAGCGGAATTCTTTCTCACTTTGTCGGTGATCTGGCGAATCCCCATCACACCAGCAAGGATTATGACGGCTGGGAAACCGGACAGGGTGGTCTGCACGGCTACTTCGAAACTGAAATCGTCGACAGCCTGGGCCTCGATCTTGAAGCGAACGTTCTGGATGAAGCCGAACGTCACGAGCCCATGGCAAAACCCTTTGCCAAGCATCCTCATAATTACCTGCAACAGGCTTTTGAGCTGACTCTAGACAGCCATGAGAAACTGCCGATTCTGGCCGCCCTGGATCTTCAAAATTCATTGCTGGCGAAGAGCTCGGAAGATAAGGATGAAGGGGACAAGAGCGTCAAGGGCAGACGCGAAAAGGCGAAACGGAAGGAACCTTCCGAAGTCAACACGTTCTACAGAAATTTTGTGATCCTACGTCTCGCGACCGGAGCGGATGCGCTCGCCCGATTCTGGCTCGACGCCTGGCAAGAGGGCGGAAAGCCCGATCTGAGCTTCTATCGTTCGTATCATTATGATGTGAAGCCGGACTTTGTCCCGATGCGATATCTGCCTCAGGGCAAGTAATCCAGAAATCAAAAGAACCCGTGAGAGCTGATCGAACGGGTTCTTTTTTATGGCGAAGGGCCTGAGATTATTTTGACTCGACCAGGATGCTACAATTCTACCCAAAAATTCGCGATTTTTTAATTTCGCAGCTTTTACAAATACAAAAGTCAATTGGAGCCCGCATTTGGTACCACCAAGTTAAAACGACCAGTGCATTTTACGTATGTCCGCTCAAAATGGTAAGGCGTATCTTCCAGTCATGAATCCAAAGATCATGAATCTTGGATTGTTTTATCAAACATGAATGACTTACAAAGGATCTCACCATGGAACACAACTTTTATAACAATGAACAGAACCAACCCCGTCGCCTCCAACCTAATACAGACCGCTACTCACGCTGGTCTGAAGATGATGACCGCATGGATCGCGATGAACGCTCTGCCCGTGACGATTCCCAACAGGATCGTTTCAATAAATATACACAAGGCGCCCCTTACAGCACCTACGGCAGCATGAGCGGAAGCTCTGACTTTCAACGCGACCAAGGCCGCGGTTACTCTGCAGATCAATATCGTGATCGTGACTCTAGCCGAAACTATGGTCGTGGCACGTCCAACTCTAGCGATCAAACGCCTTACCAAAACTTCGGCCGCAGCTCAAACTTCAGCGATCAGAGCCGTTATCAAGGTTACGGTCAGGCAGGCACTCACAACTACAGTAGCAGCGCGAACGGCCTGTCGAGCCAAAACCAGTATGGCCAGGCCTTCAGCGGCCAAGGGCAGTACAGCAGCGGTTCCAACAACCCCAGCCAGCACGGAAACCAGAGCTATAGCAGCCAGGGTTATGGCTCCCATCAGCAAGGCTTTAACAGCCCTTCCTACGGCAGCAGCGGGAGTTATAATTCCGGCTTCAACACACCGTCGCACAATGTTTCCGCTTACGGCTCGCAAAACTACAGCCCTGCAACTTCAGGCCAGGATTACTCCGCTTCGTCACTGGGCAATCGCAGCTCAACCCAGGACTGGGGACGCAGCAGCTCCCAATATCAAACCTCGCCTTGGTCCAACCAGCAGCATATGAGCAGCAAATCCGGTCGGGCTCCAAAAGGCTACAAACGCTCGGATGAACGCATCAAAGAAGAAATTTCAGATCTTCTCACACATGCTCATGACATCGATCCGTCGGAGATCGAAATTCGTGTTGTTTCAGGTGAAGTCACTCTCACCGGCACAGTGGAAGATCGGAGTGAAAAACGCAATGCTGAGGATTTGGCTTCGTCCATCTCGGGCGTAACGGAAGTGCATAACCAACTTCGTATGAGCCAAGACTCAAAAAATCAATCGATGTCTTCATCAAGGAGTGATGGAAAAGATTCATCGAGCAGGTCGAGCCCAAGCGGCAGCAGCAGTTCGAGTGCGAACCAAAGCTCAAACTCAAGCGGAAAATCTGCGATCCAATAAATTTTAGTCTCGGAACTCAATGACAGTGAAAGAGGATCTCAGCTCGGGCTGAGATCCTCTCTTTGCTTGGCTAACTCACGAAAAGACGGATGCGACTTGGGCACGATTTGACAGGATTCACTTTCGGTATCAAAACAAAGGAGCGCCTCGCCCTTTTTCAACTGTCGCAAAACCTGCTCAACCTTAGTCTGAAGATCGCTCGTGCTAAGGCCGTAATCAGTCCCTTCGCGCGTAACGAATTCTTCAACCACCCTTTTCAGGGTTTCCGCTGCCAGGGATTCGATTGGAATTCTCATCAAAGATCTCCGCCCTAAATATGCAGGCCCTGCTGGACAGCGAGGGCTGTTGCCCTTATACCTGGCCTACAGGAGGTATGTATGCTCGAAGTCCTACCAAGGCAATCCGAACCGATGCAAAAGCAAAAACATTATAGCGAGGTTTTTGCCAGTATCCAATCCTTGCTCAATGCTGATTCGGATTGGCTTGCCGCTATGGCTACCATTATTTCCGAACTCCATAACGCTTTCGAAACTTTTGATTGGACTGGATTTTATCGGGTGATCCGAGACGATCACCTGCAGATTGGACCCTATCAGGGAACCCATGGCTGTCTTGATATTCCGTTTAGCCGTGGTGTTTGTGGCGCCGCCGCTCGCACAAAAATGACGCAACTCGTCGACGATGTCGAAAAATTTCCCGGTCACATCGCCTGCTCGTCAAGTACACGCAGTGAAATTGTAATTCCTGTTTTAGGCAAAAAGGGTGAGGTCCTGGCCGTATTGGACGTGGATTCTAATGGGCTCGCTGCTTTCGATGCAATCGATCAGCACTGGCTTGAATCCATCTGCCAACTCTATGCGATGCGCTATCCGCAGCGGCCTTCGGTCTAATTCAGATCCACGGCGTGTGCACAAAACCCATGCGCCGCAGAGCTCTTGAATAGACTTTGCGAATGGGCTTCCGCAGCGTTCTTTGACCTTCAATGATCATAATCAAAAGGGGCAGCATAAAATGCGGCGCGCGAATCAGAGCTTCGAAAACTCCTGAGTACGGGGCAAAAATCACGCGGGAAAAAGCCGTGATCGCGCCCCAAAACGCCATGTAAACCAAAGCCGTCCGGCTTGGTCGGAACAGCACCACAAGGCCCACCAAAAGATCGATAACTCCGATCAGGAGAAGTAGATTCGTCGCCAACACCGTACTGTTCTGCTGGGGAATAAGGGATTGATTCGCCTGCATGACGAGGTCGAGGAAGCCGGGATGCTGCAAAAGGGCTTCGAATCCATGCGTGATGAAGGTAAGTGCCAAGCCCAGACGAAGAAGAAGTCTCACGCTTGGCAGACCGATTTCTATATCGAGGGTCCGCGCATTTCTCAGGGCAAAGCCTATCGCCAGGAACCAAAGGTAACGAGCACATTCACCTGGAATCGCCAGAGCCGACGTTGCTTCTTGGCCAAGCGCCGTCCGAAAAATGGAATCGATGAGAAACAGAGTGCCGATCACATAGAAGGGCCAGGGACTCCATCGAAAGAAGGCCAGGACCAAGGCGGTGATCATGAGCCCGACATAGATTTGATTGATGTTGGTCGCCCAGGCGGGATCGAGAGTGGTATTGAGATGCAGATATTGTGCGAAGCTGCTGCCCGTTTTTAGGGCCTTAAAACTGTATCCAACCACCTGAAGACAGGCCGTTAGGTATACCAACACAGCAATCATACGCTTGTCTGGTATGATGCGGTCCATGCGGGAAGAAACCATAGATTCCTCAGTTAAAAGCCAAGCCCTCAGGGCATTCGCCAAAAATCTCAATTCAGTTCTATCACTTAGCTAACAGATTTTAGCTGTTCTGAACAGAAAGTCTTACCAAATTGTTGCTTTATAACAATTTTGTCGCGGTCTTGCAGACTTAGCCCCAACTCTGCGTTTAGCCCAACTCATGCATTCATTGAGATCGGGCGGCCTCTCCAAACTTCATTGAAGACACTGAAGTTAAAGTGAAAGCAGCCCTAAATCTACGGCATGCGATCAAGTGAAACTCTCAATTTTAACTCATGATAATTCGTCGTCTATTACAGACAGAATATATGTACTGCGTGAGAGGAATCTAAGAGAAATTCTGTAGTACCGGCTTACACTCGCTAACATTCCACTGCAAATATCCAATGGACATGAGAGTCTTCCTCGACCAGTTGCACAAAATAAAAGCCTTTCAGGGCCTCACTTTGCAAGCTTCCGTTCAGCCACATTGCTGGGCACTCCTTCTCATGAGAAAAAGTTTTGTTACACAGCTTGCGCTGCATAGTCTAAGGTACATTGGTATTTTTGAAAAGCAGGCTTTGCGATTTCCGAAAAGACAATAGGTTTAGATTTTTTGTGAAGATATAAACCTTTATTCTTCTAGCCAAAAATAATCTAAGTTCTCTTTTTGCCAGACACTAAAATCAAGTCTCTGCCTGCCAAAAAAGGCAGGGCCATGTTACATTGGAGTCACTATTGAAATTCAGGCTTTCTTCCAGCTCTCAGCCCATAATCCAGACATCGCTTAACAAGCTTCTCTGAGATTCAGCGTGAGTAGCGCCCATCTTTTGCCTTTTTCGTGATAAGGGGACCCTATGAAGCTGACTCGCATAACCCCATTGGTGCTTTCATTAGCCGCTGTCTTTGCATCCGTCGGATGTAAGACAACCCACGCTGCTAAAGAAGACTCCAATACGGCCGAACTCGAAGACATCAACGGCAACGGAGCCTTAGCTCAGGAAGTTCAGCCTGAAGAGATCGATGACTCAATCGATCAGGAACTGCAGACATCCATCAATGGCGATGTCGCTGAGATCGGTTCGGAAGACGACGAAATCAACAAAGCTCTTAAAGCCGGCCTTCCGGTCGAGCTCAACAAAGACGTCGATCGTTGGATCGATTACTTTGCAAATAAAAACCACGATGCATTTCAACGCTTCCTCGATCGTGGGCAGCCCTACAAAAAAATGATCGTGGCGACCCTTCGCGATTCAGGAGTTCCAAGCGAACTCTATTATCTTGCGATGATCGAAAGCGGCTTTGTGCTCCACGCTCATTCGAGCGCCAGCGCCGTCGGCTTTTGGCAATTCATTCCAGCCAGCGGTCGTCGCTACGGACTTCGCGTCGATAAATTCGTCGACGAACGCCGCGATCCATGGCGCGCAACAGTCGCCGCTTCCCTTTACCTGGCTGACTTGAACAATGTGTTCAACTCCTGGTATCTGGCAATGGCCGCTTACAATGCTGGCGAAAGCCGCATCATGGGCGCGATTATGCGCGGCAAGACCCGCGATTTCTGGGAGTTGGTTCGCGCCAAGGTCCTGCCTTCCGAAACGATGGATTACATCCCCAAGGTTCTCGCCGCTTACATGGTTGGCAAAAACCCCCAGAAATATGGCTTCCGCGTACCGGATGCTAATTCCCATGAAGCGTTTGTCGGCGTGACAGTTCCTTCGCCGATCAATCTCTCGGCGATCGCCAATGAGACTGATATTCCTTTGGACAGCCTGCAGAAGTTCAATCCGCATTTGAAAAGCGGCGTTACTCCTGGCGATATCTCAACCTACAAAATCTGGATTCCAAAGCGCTTTGAAAACAACTTCAAAGACAAGGCCGCGAATCTTGCTGAGCACCGCATGGCAACCAAGGCAGAAGCCCCTCGCCTGGCCAGCGAAAACAAGATCCGGAAATTCCATCGCGTGAAACGCGGCGAGCATTTGAACAGCATCGCGCAGAAGTACGGCGTGACCGTCGACCAACTGCGGGCGATGAACAATCTGCATACATCCACAGTGTTTCGCGGCCAAAAGCTGAAAGTTATGGTCGATGCGGAAACGATGGCTGAAAAGTCTGTCGCGGCAAACAACAGCAAGCCCTCGACTACAACTGACGTCGATGACGGCATTTATCGAGTGCGTCGTGGCGATCGTCTTGGGCACATCGCTAAGAAATTCGGCATGACCCTAGCTGAGCTGAAAAAGATCAATAAACTTCGTCGGAACGGCGTTAAGGTTGGTCAAATTCTCAAAGTCAGCCGCGCTGGCTGAGTCTAAATCCTAGAGTTCTCCAAAGCCTTGCAACTGCGGGGCTTTTTTTTCGTTTTGTGCTGAATAAACTGCCCTCATTGGCTTAGCCTCCTAGCTTCCGGCAGGTTCCCAGGGACCGTAAGTCAAATTGCTCCCTTTCGCTCCTAGCTCAGGATAGTCCTCCAGGCTGCCAGCTTCACGCGAACGCTGGACACTCTGGGCGCAATTCTGTAGATTCTAAGACCGATCTATTGATTTAGGTGCAAAAAAACGATGGCTAAAGCCGATGTTGAAATGGAAACAAATATCCTCCAGCGCAGAGAAGCCCTCCTCACTTCTCTGAAGGGCATTAAAGATAAAGACGAACGACTGAGATACATCGTCGACGAAGGCAAGTCTATGCTGCCCTTCCCCGACAATCTGCGCCTCGATCCCTTCCTGGTGAAAGGCTGTATTTCGAAAGCCTGGCTCGTTCCTAGCATCAAGGACGAGAAGCTTCATTTCATGGCCGATTCCGAAGCCATGATAGTGAAAGGCATCGTGGCACTCCTCCTCAGGGTCTATAACGGTTCTACAGCAAGTGAAATCCTAAATCTTTCGACTGATTTTCTAAGCGAGGCCGGCGTTAGCGAGCATCTCTCGATGAATCGACGCAACGGACTCGCGAATATACTCACCATGATCCAGCACTACGCCAAGACCATGCAGAAGTAGAAGTATTCGCAATTGAACATGAAACAGGGCCAGAGAGCCACGGGCACGGACGGGAGAGCGAGATGATAGGCAGCAGCACTGTGAGCAATTGGACACCCGAATCGTGGCGCAAGTTACCGATCAAGCAACAACCTGTTTACGAGAGCGAAGACAAGCTAAACGCAGTTCTTGGAGAGGTCAAAAAGCTGCCTCCCCTCATCTTCGTCGGCGAAGTGGAACGCTTGAAACAGCAGTTGGCTAAAGCTGGTAACGGCGAAAGCTTTGTCCTGCAGGGTGGCGACTGTGCCGAACGTTTCCAGGACTGCAATCGCGAAGCCATCATGCAAAAACTGAAGATCATACTGCAGATGTCGGTCGTGCTCTGTTACGGCCTTCGTAAACCGATCATTCGCATCGGTCGAATCGCTGGCCAGTACGCCAAGCCCCGTTCTGCTGATATGGAAAACGTCGATGGCAAGGATATCCCTGTCTACCGCGGCGACATCATCAACTCCTTCGAAGCCAATGCCGAAGCGCGCAAGCCTGACCCGCAGCGCATCAAACAGGCCTACTTCCATTCCATCGCGACCTTGAACTATATCCGCGCTTTGACCAAAGGCGGTTTTGCCGACCTTCACCATCCGCAGAGCTGGGATCTGAAGTTCGTCAGTAACGCTCCAAAGAAAATTGAGTACGAGCGCATCGTTCACAATATCCAGGATGCGATCGTCTTCATGGAATCCCTGGGGTCCCGCGAAGAAAAGCTCTCCTCGGTGGAATTCTACACTTCGCATGAAGGCCTCCTTCTGCCCCTGGAAGAGGCGATGACTCAGTACATGCCGGAATACGACGCTCATTACAATCTCGGCGCTCATACGCTCTGGATAGGCGATCGCACGCGCCAGCTAGATGGCGCGCACATCGAATATTTCCGCGGCATCGCCAACCCTCTGGGACTTAAAGTGGGACCGAGTTCGGATCCGCGTGACATCATTGCGATCTGCAATGCGCTCAATCCGAAAAAAGACAAGGGCAAGATCAATTTGATTAGCCGTTACGGGAACGGCAAAGCGGGCAAGCATCTCCCCCAGCTTATCGAAGCGATGAAGGATACGCCCGTCGTTTGGAGTATCGATCCGATGCACGGAAACGCGATCAAAACGGAATCCGGTACAAAAACCCGCAGTTTCGATGACATTCTTGGCGAAGTGAAAGAAAGTCTAAACATTCATAAAACAGCGGGCAGCAAGGTCGGCGGTATTCATTTCGAACTGACGGGTGACGATGTCACGGAATGTATTGGTGGGTCAGCCGGAATCACCGCTGAGCAGCTATCCAGGCATTACGAGACTTACTGTGATCCGCGTTTAAACTACAGCCAAAGCCTTGAGATGGCCTTTCTCGTCTCGCAGTTGATGTCGCCGAAAGCCTAATTCGAAATATTCTTCTTATTCAAAAAAGAAATCCCCTGCACCATCTGCTGCAGGGGATTTCTTTTACTTCAGGAATTTTTTGATAAACGTTTGAGAATCTGTTGAATTGACATCGATGTAAATGCTCTTGGTCTCGTTGCTAAACGAGCCGGCAGGGCCACCCCCGGATGTGATCCCTGCAAGTTTGCCTTCAACGAATAGAGGGCCACCTGAATCGCCCGCACCGGCCGAAACATTCGTTCCGTCCGCTGTCGTAGTCGTCGAAGCCCCGGTGAATTGAATGAAACCTTGGGAGACCGAACTCACAACGTTTCCACCCAGACGTTTCACGCCCGCACTTGCGCCGTCCATAAGGTTTTTGCTTTGGTTAAGACCGTAACCCACGATGGTGAAGCTTGCGCCGACTTTAGGGGTTGCCGCTGCCAAGCTACTGACCGCTTTGGCAGTACCGGCTGGGAAGGTAATCAGGCTAAGGTCGTACTTGTTGACGTTTTTACCTGCTTTGTCCCACTTGATATTGCGAACCATGCTGGTTGAAGTGGCCACGAGCTCGGCTTCGCCAGCGGCAAGATTTTTGACGTTGATAATGGACAGTGCGCCTGTCACATTTCCCAAAGCATCGACTTTGCCACCTTCCGTGCAATGGGCGGCTGAAACAACAGTCGTCTCGTTGATAAAAGTCCCGGTACATATGGCTCCCAGCTTTGCATCATAAAGCAGGACGACGGAGGGATAGTCGGCATTATCGATAGATTTGCCATTGACGATGTTCGATGCGCTGTCTTGCTCAGCTACGCCGCAGGCGCCCATCATCGATACGAAAGCGACTGAGACCAGACCACGAAAAACAACTCTCTTCATAAATTTACGCTCCTTGAATGCACTCTGAACGCACTTCTCAAAAGCGTCCAAAGAGACAAATACCGTTAGCTCAATACTCATGTTCTGAGATGAGCTTCGGCTGTCTGGCGAGGAGAGTCTATTTATGAAAAATCAATAAAATCGAAAATTTTTACGTTAAGGACGGCAACTTTCATATTGCCATTTCGAAACAAGCTGGCGTTTGTCAACATGCAGAAGAACATCGCAATGCTTGATCTCCACTTTCTCGGTGATAGGGTCTTCTGTTTCCGTCCGAATGCTTTTGAATCGCACAGTCCGGCCATCACCCGCAGGAAGATTCTGGTCGGGTTTGCCCCAAAGGGTTTGTATGTACTCAAGAGACATCTCTTCGAGAGCCACGATTTCTTTGCGCTCGCCGTCCTCTGTTCGACCAGCCCCTCCGCCGCCAGAAGTCGTGCTACAAGCGCTTGCCAGAGTCAGCAATGCAATCAATAGTGGAGCTTTCATGGTCATTCTCCCAAATCCGTGGTTTAGAGCAGCACCTATGCGCCTAGTCTAGCAAAAACAGAGGCTTCTAGGCAGCTCCTCTGTTAGAGTCACCCCCTGATTATTGTTGGCCATCTCCCAATAACTTCCGTAAGGACCGACAGCCGTGACGAGTCAAACAGTCCCTTCCTCCTTTTATTTCCGTCTCCTCCTAAGCCGGGCCCTGGCGACATTTCTACTGGCTACAGCCCTCATCAGTTGTTCGACTGGGGGTCAGGACGGGCCCTACAATCCGGTTGAAATTCCTGCCGTCACACACAATGCCGAGGCCCTTCAGGAGCTTCAGCGCTTCAGCTTTGGCTCCTGCAACAAACAATATCTGCCGCAGCCTCTCTGGAAAAAAATCCTGAAGGACGAGCCTCAACTTTTCGTTTGGACGGGGGACGTGGTTTACGCCGATACCGAAGATATGGGAAAACTTTCTCAAATCTACGCATCACAGCTACGTCAGCCAGAGTATGCGAGCTTTTTAGACAGCGGCATCCCCATCATAGGGTTGTGGGATGATCACGATTACGGCGAGAACAATGGCTCCGAAACCTATGCTCCCAAAAAAGAAAGTCAGAAACTCTTTCTCGATTTTATCGGTGAGCCTAAAAACTCCCTGAGGCGTAAGCAGGACGGAATCTACACGAGTTATAGTTTTGGCAAAGCTTCGAAGAGCGTGCGCTTCATCCTGCTCGATTTGAGATCCCATCGCGCCAATCCCAAGCGCGGAAGGCCCGGCGACATTCTGGGCGCTGCCCAATGGTCCTGGCTAGAAGCCGAGCTCGCCCGCAAAAGCGAAGGCGTCACCTTTCTCGTGTCCAGTATCCAGGCCCTTCCCTTCGAACAAAATTTTGAGAAGTGGCAGAATTTTCCAGAGTCCCGCCAAAGACTCCTGGCGCTCCTCGATCAATCGCCGGCCAAAAATCTGGTGATTTTAAGTGGTGACCGGCATTTTGCCGAACTCTCCCGCCTCCATTCTCAAGCCGGTAAAGATATCTGGGAAGTGACATCGAGCGGACTCACTCACGCTTTTCGAAATCCCGACGATAAAAGAAATCACAACAGCCTGCGCGTGGGGCCTATTCTTGATCGCCTGAACTACGGTTTGGTTGATATCGATTGGAAGACGAAGAGCATGCGCCTGCAGGTCCGCGACCTCAACCAGACGCCTATCATCGATCAGTCGATTCCCATTCTTGAATAGCGAAAATCGTTGCCTTGAAAGGCTAGATCATAAATAGTTTGTCCATCATCCAAAAATCTCAAAGTTTCCTCAGAGAATCCCACCTTCCGCACGTTTCTTCTTCAGAAGGGCCCAATGCAAATCGTAAGTCGCATTCGCAAGGTTAGCCTGAGCGCGGGTCCGGTCCCTTTGTATGCTGAGAAGATCGGTCGTTGTTGCAAGTCCGTTACGGAAGCGGATATCAAAAGACTTTAAGATGTCGGCGCTGAGTTTATCCGCAATCTGAGCATTTTTCAGATTCTGCGTAGCCCTGTTCCATTCTGCATCCGCTTGCGAAGTTTCGATGCGCAGACGGGAGGCAAGAGCATCATGACTAATCCTGGCTTTGGAAACCTGAGTTCCAAGTTCGGCGCGACGACCGGAGCGCGTGCCCCAATCCCAGATATCCCATTGCAGATTAAAGCCGTAGCTAAACTGGTCACGGAAATCTTCTTTGGGCAGATTGATCGCGAGACCCAGAAAATTCACATTCACATCCTCAGCGGCAAAATCGCGCCCGAAACGGGCATAGGCATTGACCTGAGGCCAGTAGTCAACCTTCTGGGCTTTAAGTTGACCTTCCGCCGCTTCCACCCGTCTCGTTGCAGACTGCAGCTCAGCTCTTTCGATCGCGGCCGCGCCTGGGATAGCTCCAATTTCGCCAAGTTCAGAGAGCTGGAGCTCCTGATCCGGGGCGAGACCCAGGTCTTCCCGCAGCGCCGCGCCGGCGACTTTAATTCGAGCCTCCGCGTCGATCACCAGAGAGTTAGCCTCCGAGGCGGCCAGTTCGAAACGGGAATAGTCGAGCTCAGAAAGTTTGCCCGAACTGCGCAGGGATTTTGCATCCTTTTTTTGCTTTAGGATCAGGTCCTGACTCTCAAGGTTGATCGCCAGAAAGCGCAAGGCTTTCAAGGCTTGAATGTAGGCCTCCGCTCCACGCAACTTGGCTTCGTTACCTTCCACCTGCAATTGACTCTTGAGTGAATCTTCCAATTTTTCTTCAGCATTCAACCGCTCCCGGGCCGCAAAAATCTGCGTGATGGGTTGCGTGACCACAACACCCACGGAACTGATCTCATCCGGATAGCGTTGCCCCGTTGGCAAAGTTTTTCCGGCCAGCTTGTTTACATCCGTATCGATCCAGCCGCGAGCCGCTTCCACAGTTAATTTCGGCCCCATTCCGCCTCGAATGCCGGTCTGCCGAGCCTGCGAACCCAGTTGATCCTGTTCGACCGACTGCCGTCCATAGGTATGGCTGTAGGCAAGTCGCATGGCCTCGTCAAGGGTCAGAGCAGCTGAAGCGCCTGGAGGCGCAATCTTAAGGCTTTCCTGGGCATGCAGCGCAGACGTCCAAAGACCCGCGAGTAGAGCCAAGACGTAGAGGCGGATATATCCGTTTTTGCGTTGTGAATTACTATTAATGTGCATCATGGACTGGCACTCCAGTTTTGTCAGGTTTTTTAAGAAAAAAGATAAAGATCAGACCAAAGCCAAAGACGATCGTCACGTACCAGAAACAGTTATTGAAGGCCTTGACCAGGGCTTGTTGATTGATCGTATTATTCAGAATGCTCATCGCGGCCTGATCGGGATCGGTGAAACGCCAGCCGTTGCTTGACTTGATGTTCGCAATCCGTTCGGTCGTCGCCGGACTGAAGACACTCACATGTTCTGCATAGTAAGAATGAGCCCTTACCTGCCCCTTATTGAGCAGACTGCTCATCCAGGCCGTTCCAATGGATCCGCCCAACTCACGCGTCAGGTTAAAAAGCCCCGCACCGTTACCCCTTTGCTTCGCCGGCAAACTGGAGAGAGCCAGGATGCTCAAAGGCACAAAAATAAAGGCCAAACCAACCGAACGGACAAAGAGGGGAAGGGTCAGTGCGGCCATGTCCGACTGGGCCGAAAATTGAGTGTGCATGTAGAGACTGCCGGTCAATACCGTCATTCCAAAAGCGATCATGTAACGGCCATCGACCCGGCCGGCAAACTTCCCGATGAAAGGCATGATCAGGACCTGGATCCAACAGCCTTTCAAAAAGAGGATACCGATATCGAGAGCCTTGTAGTGCATCACCGCACCGCAATAAAGCGAAAAGAGAAAGGCTGCACCGAAGAGCGTCATACCCACCAGAAAGTTGATACCGGTGGCAGCCGTATAAGCCGTGTCTTTGAAAATGCTGAGATCCACGATGGGATGATCCGTTTCCAATTGATGCACGACGAAGACGACCAGGGCGAAGATCGCCAGCATACTCAATCCGAGTATAAGATTACTCGAGAACCAATCGTCCCGACTCCCCTCTTCCAGAACGTACTGCAAAGATCCCATACCGACAGCGAGAAGAAGGAGACCATAACGATCGACCGGGGCCGTCGATGCGACAAAATCCGGTTCATCGATGTATTTGTAAGCCATGAAAGCGGCAAAGATACCGATAGGAACGTTGATCAGAAAGATCCAGTGCCAACTGGCAACGTCGATGAGATAACCACCGATCGTCGGCCCAAGGAGTGGACCGGTTACCGCACCCAAACCAAAGAGCGCACCGGCCATGCCGTGTTCTTTTTGAGGATAGCGCGCAAAGAGGATAGACTGCGCTGTGGGAATGATCGCACCCCCACCCATACCTTGCAAAACGCGGAAGGCGACGAGCGATGGAAGATTCCAGGCAGCTCCGCAAAGGGCCGAAGCGATGATGAAGAGGACGATGGAAAAGGTAAAATATTTCTTATAACCAAAACGTCTTTGCAACCAGCCCGTCAAGGGAATGATCACGACGTTCGCCATCATGTAGCCGGTGGACACCCACGCGATCTGATCGAGCGGCGTGCCGAAGCTCGCCCGGATATCGGTGAGAGCCACGTTGACGATGGATATGTCCAGGATAGCCATCAACGCTGCAGCCATCGCAGCGATCGTAATACCTAATTTAGGACCTCGGATGAGCGTCTGCTCCATGGGATTTCCTGCTTATTTGGTGTAGATGGTGACGTCAGCACTCATTCCCGGACGAACCGCTAAATCCGCTTGCTTGAGATCCTTGAATTTAAGGAGGACTGGAACGCGTTGAACGACTTTTACAAAGTTGCCCGAGGCGTTGTCAGGTGGGATCAGGGAAAATTTCGATCCTGTGGCGGCGCCGATCGAAGACACTTCCGCTTCGAAGATCTTGCTGCTGTAACTATCCACTTTCACCCTTGCCTTTTGCCCCAGACGGATGTCTTCCAACTGATCTTCCTTGAAGTTGGCGACGATCCAGACATCGTTTAGATCCACGAGTGCGAGAAGGGGGGACATTGGAGACACCATCTGGCCCAACTCAACCGAGCGACGCGAGACGATACCATCGATAGGAGCCACGACCGTGGTGTAAGAAAGATTGAGTTTGGCGAGAGCCAGTGAGGCCTCGGCCTGTTGAACCTTGGCTACCGCTGCGCCCAAAGATCCGCCTTTTTTCGTCGAACCCAGTCTGGCGACGGATTGGTCATAAGCGGCTTTCGCCTGATCGTAGGCACTGGCCGAGGTATCGAGTTCGGCTTTGGCCAGAACACCTTCGCGATTGAGTTTGCGCGAGCGGCCCAATTCGATTTCCGCGAGTTTGAGGCGCGACAGGGCGGCCGAGACATCCGACTCGCCGGCTTCCACACCCGAACGCGCCACACTTAAATCCGCTTCGGCTGCACTTAAGCGGGCTTCCAGTTCCTGACGATCGAGTTCGATGATCGGATCGCCAGCCTTGATCGATTGGTTATCGTGGACGAGCAGCTTTTGCACCTGACCGGGAATACGGGCGGCGACGTTGACGATATGCGCCTCCAAATGCGCGTCATCCGTCCTTTCCTTGCCACGACCTGTGATGTACATGGTCGTCACGACAGCCGCGATAACCACAACCAAAGCAATGCCAACCTTCTGAGCTTTTTTCATGTCTTTCTACTCCTGGTCTTGATCGGATTCTTTTTTCGTTTTTCTATCGTTACCATGATCTTCAACGGCGAGATCCACGGCTTCCATCGCTTCCATCCCTCGACCGAATTTGCGAATGAGCACCTTCAGGTGTTCCTGTTCTTTGGCCGTCAAGTGACCCATGGCTAGCGAAATTCTTTCGTAATGCGCTGGCAATACACTATCGAGTTTCAACTTCCCGGCTTCTGTAATCTTAATCAGAAGACCGCGACGATCGTTTGGATCCGGATGTCTTTCAATCCATAGGTCGTTCTCCAGAGTATCGAGAAGTCCTGTGATCGTAGCCCGCTTGACTCCGAGAGCATCCGCAAGTAAGGCCGGCGAGAGCCCGCCTTCGTCATCATTGTAGAGAAGATTGAGCATCATCTTAAAACGCGCCTGGGAAATACCCAGCTTCTGAAAATAAGCATCCATGCCGCAGTTCATGTTTTTCAGTACCCCGATGACCTCAAGAAAGGTACTGAGCGCCCCGATGTCCGAACCTGCATAGCGCTTCCCAATAAACTGAAGATAGTGCTCTGTTAGGAACTGCTTCATAAACCCCTCCTACCCTGTAACGTCCTTATCGGTATAATCAGGAAACACATTATATGGTAATTGATAATTAGGGCCCTAACCATATAAATACATTCTTACCTCCATTAGTTTCAATCATTACAATGAGTTAGAAGAATATTATTTTTTATACGAAAGAAAAAGCCGAAGCTCTTTCGAGATTCGGCGCCTATACTACAAAGAATCGAAATGATTTAGTGAGGGTGGCCTTCATGAACTTCGTGGCTCTCGCCTGCAGGGGCATGGCTGCCTTCGCCTTCAGCATGAGCTGCGCCAGTTTCATGGTCCTCTTTCGGTTGATCGAGGGGAGTTCCGCAGAATACATAATCATGGGTTGTGCAAGCTGGGCGTAGTGCAACGTTCATTGCATAAACACCGATCATAAGACCGATTATGACCACAAGCATGATAGGAATGAGCTTGTCGTCCCAACGAGAAACGTATGCATCTGCATCAAATTTTTTTGACATGTCTTCCTCTAAGCAATCTAAACCAGCATCCGTTGTATCGAAAAAGATCCCTAGCGCCAAGAAACTTCGCTCAAATTTCTAGCATAAAACTTCGGGTAAGGCATTTCGCCTATTTTTCAAAGTTGAGTATATCCGCTGTGATGCCCCCTCGCCAAGAAACTTTCGTCGTTCGTCAATCCGGAGCCTGCTCTGACCCAGGAATGTCCCCGTTGGGAAAGCTGGTCGATCCGTTCCCGAATCCGCGGACCCAAATCCCCTGATTTCACACAGCCCAAATTACTGTTATGATAACTCATTCAAAGCAGTCGTCCTTTTCGCTCAATCCGCTTCCGCCCTCCGCCGATGCCGGTGTTTGAAGAGGCTTACACAGCTTGTCATCACGCTTCGCCAAAATCAGCTTTCCAGCGTTCTCTTGTAGTACCTACAAGAGCGAGAAGCCGACCTTTGATGCGAAGTACAAAAACGACAGAAAGGAAAAACCCCGTTCAATGGAGTCCATTGAACGGGGATCTTAAATAAGCTATCTGACACCTGAAACCTCAGCATACAAAAACCAAGTGGCAACTGAAAAGTAAAATGTGATGCCTATCGTTTTTCTTAAGTCGCCATTACTTTCCGAGTCTATCAAAACGGGCATGCGAGTCCGATGTACTATGTCTAAGTGCTGAGTTTAGACGTTCAACCTAGGAGTTGAGCATGCAGATGAGAGAGAAGGGGAAAGCGACGTTCTCCATCCTGAAAACGGAGAACGTGACCGGAAAGAAATGCTGCCTCAGTCTTTCGTCCTAGCCTCATATCGACTGCCATGGAGTTCTCATTGTCAGCCGTGGTCGCAACCAGCGCCGCTAATTTCTTGCGCAAAAACTCTTCCTGACCTTTCCATTCCGGCCAAAACTCCAGACCAAGTTCGTAGACTTCGTGACACAGTTCAGCGTATTCCTTTTGTTCTTCAGCATCTGCATTGCGTTTTAAGCGGTAAACGCCGCAAAGTGTATTGAGCACGGTGTTACAAAACCACTTCTCCTTGCGCGCCTTGCACACCTCGGGATCCCAGACAAAGCCTTTGCTGGCAAGCGCCTGCATAAGACTTCGCTCAAAGGCCTGAACATCATTGGCTCCCCCCCAGCGAATTTCACCCTTTGGACTCAAGGCCAAAGTTCCGTCGGCCAACATTCGCGCACCTCGACTTACGACACCTTTGCGCAGCTCGTGCTGAGGAAAGCGAAACCTTATTCCCGATAATTCAGGCTCTATAAATCCATTGGATAAAATCGAAAGGGGTGTCGTTCCCTCGACCTTCGGCAACCACTGTTCAAGGGCTGGAACAAGATCATAAGCCTTGGTGGCAAAGAGCCAAAGTTGATGCGAAGGCGCCGTTAAATCGCTGCCAAGGGTCGTGGATTGATCTTGAAAGAGAACGCGGCCGGAGAGAGCGACCGGCCCGTGACGCCCGTAACACACGACATTTGACACTCCAACGGATCGCATGAAAAATGCCAACATTTGACCAACCGCACCCGCACCGACGATCGCAACCGAACCTTCTTGCATTCCCTGTCTCTCCCTGCCGAGCAATCTCCAATATATATCAGACGTATATTACTTGGCCCAGGCCATTACTTCTCTAGGCAATTAAGAAGCGGAAACATTTCCCAAATATGGAAAAACCTCTCCAGCGCCAAGGCTGAGAAGTTCTTCGAAAACTGAGGACATCGGCCGTCGTTCCGAAGAATCCAGCCTCACGAAAGTCATAGAGAGAAATGTAGTCGGCAGTGGTTGGATTCGTGTGCACAGAAGACCATGCGGCTTTTTTGAAATCGTAGGCAATACTTTTGCCGTCGCCATGGGCCATGACAAAATTAGCGATGAATCATAAGGATGAAAATCGTCAGTGAAATCAATTTATTATCTTGCAAACAAAGGGATATTTAGAGGATGTATCTCGTGCGAAGTATTGGAAAATTTTTTCGAGGCAAACGGAACTCACGCGCCTTCCGGTCTGGCCCGCTTGCTTACGTGTTGGCTTTTCACCAGGGCCTGAATTTCTTCGAACGTGATCTTAGGCTGGAGATTGACGTAGGCGTTGAGCCTTTGACCGCAAAGAGGGCAACTGTACTGCTTTTCATTGATGCGTTCGAGCGTGACAAACGAACGGCATTTGGCGCAGACCCTTTGTCTCGATAGTATTTTGTCGCCGGAATATGAATCGGACATAAGATGTTCCTACTGTCATCCGCCCCAAGCTGCCCGATCAAGAAAAGCTCAATCGATGAGAGCGCTGCTGCTATCGTCCCGATATCGGACAGGATCGGGGAAACTTGAGTCGACCAAAGAGAAAGAATACCTAGATTTCCCAGGATAGTTCAGGATTTGAAGGGGTCCCGGAAGGCTGTCAGCTTAAAAAAAACCGCAACCTGGCTCAGGTTGGACACTTTTCTGCCGAAAGCTTCCCCTAGGACAAGGAGTCTTGAATGACCAAACGTTGGTTGATGAGCCTTATACTGGGCTGTCTTTTGTTAAGTTTGCCGGCTTACGCCCAAACTTTCGAAGACGGATATCAGTCCTATGTGCGAAATCAATTTCCCGTGGCCGAGCTCCAGTTCAAAAACGCCCTTCGCAAAGCTACTGTTGATGAAGACAAAGCCGTACTGCTTAAATACATCGGTATCTGTCAGTACATGCGCGGCGATAAGAAAAACGCCCAGCAGAGCTTTGCCAAGGCGCTCAAAAGCGACAGCGGCATCACCATCGAATCCGAAGATGTGCTCGATCCCAGCGTGATCACCTTCTTCAGCGGTATCAAGGCCCGCATTGGATCAGAACTCAAAAAGAAGCAAAAAGCTGTTCAGCCGCCAAGCGTTGCCTTCGGCTCGGCACCAAACCCAGGCAAACCCCAGGCTCAAACTCAGCCCCAATCCAGTTTTTCCGAAACGGCAAAACCTAAAACCAAAAAGAAGAAGACGGCCAAAGCCAAAGGCAGCGAAAGCATCATGGGACTCGCCGACAGCAGTATCGTCGTCGATGATAAATCGCGAAAAATATCGTTTATGCAGTTCCTGCCCTTTGGGCTTCCCCAGGTTCACAACGACAAGTATTTCCTCGCCGGCGGCGTCGCCGCTCTCCAGATCTTCACCCTTTATTCGATGATTGATGCCGACAAAACGATCAAAGACCACCGAGGCCTCAATGCTATTGTCGTCAGTAAAGAGGGCTTGACCGATGAACAGCGCGAGGCCTTTTACAGCAAGAATAACCGCTTCATCACCAAGGTTAAGGGCCAGAAAAATATGGCTCTCGCCGGCTTCGTCACCATCTGGGGCTTGAGCATTGCCGAATCATTCCTCTTCCCCAAATCATCTTCACGTGGAACCGCAGGGCACTCCAGCCCTCAGCAAAGCCTCAACCCCATCGTTCAAGCCAACAACCAAGGCGGGACCTTCGGTCTTTCCTGGCAGGCACAACTCAAGTAATTCCAATTTTTTACAGACCTAAAGCTTTCGTAAACTAAGGTTTCAATCGAAGCCTCCGATAGGGCTTGCGTACGAGTTTACGTTTCTTACCAACGATAGAGAAAAGCATGAAGAAGCAGAAGCAGAACCAGAAGCAAACGACGGCAAAAATTCTTGGCTTCCTAATTATCTTGGCTGGTTCTTTGAGCCTACCCAAGCTCTATGCGCAAAATCAAAAGCTGGGACAAAGCTACGAGCCTATCATCAGTCATGAGCTCACTCTCAATATTCCTTACCTCTTGAGCCTATCCGCCATGGAGAAGGATTCCAGAAAGCTTGCCTCGCAAGAGGAAGCGAACCAGCTCTTCGCCGTCACCCAGGAGGCTGTGAAGAACCAGGGCGAGCAGGATGCGAAGATCGCGACCAATAACACACTCTACAAAGATCAGTTGACACTGCTCCAATTCTTTATGGGCCATACGCAGCTTAAAGAAAACCGCGACCGTGTGAAAGCACTGGGTGAACAACTGGAAAAATCGGCGGCGACCTATGCGGAACTCAGCAAAAATCCTGCATTTACCGCTCAGGCTCAATTTTACTCCAAACTCGGTAAATTCATTCGCACCGATGGAACAGACGGAATCTCTGACCTGATCCCCTTGAAAGACAAGCTCAAAAACAATAAGGATTTGCTGAACTCGATCGAACTCCTGGTTGGCTATTCCCTGGCAATGTCTCCCACGACAGCCGCCCAGGGCCTTCAAACCATGAGCAAAGTCTCCAATGAAGTCTCGATCTACGGGCGCCTTGCCATCAAACTCAGCGAAGCTCTATCCGACTACGGCCTCGACGCCGAGGGAGCTCCTCTTTCGACCGTTAAGCCATCAGCGGAAGGCAAACTCATCTATTGCGTGCAACTGGCCCGAGGCATGCCGCTGGGTCTTCAACACCTCGTTATGAACAGCGCAGCCTTCATCTGGTCCAAAGCCAATCAATCTCCCACAGCGCGCGTCCCCCCCTTCCTTAAAGAAGGCTTTCCCGGGATCGCACCCGTCGACTTTCTCCGTGAACGCGACGCTTTGATCGAACTCACAGCTCAAAACTACAAACAAGCCTCAGCGCTCTACAAAAAGATCGCCGAAGCTTATCCAAAAGGCGAACAACTCGCGGCAATCGACAGCCGCATCTGGGAACTCGACATTCTCGTCTTCCAAAAAAGCGGCAACCTCGCTGAACTCGAAGGCAGCTTCACTGCGCTCCGGACGAAGTATGCCCCCCAAGGCAAAAAAGGCTTTTATTCAACTCTCGGTGACGCTTACCGCAAAGTTCTCGATGGCAGCCTCGACCTGGCTTTGAACCCTAAAGGTACCAAGCCCCAACAAACGATGGCCATCCAATTCACAAGCAAATATCTTAAAAGCGAGAACGACCGTGCAATCGCCTACCCTTTGAAGAGCAAACTCGCGCTCCTTTACCGCAGTCTTAAAATGTACAACGAAGCAGTCGACAGTTACCTTGATATCGCCAAAGACCAACCTTTGAAAAACTACCTTTTCGCGGTTGAAGCCCAAAGCCAACTGGCAAGCTGGCCGGCGCAGCCCGACTTTGCCAACAAATCAAAAGACAAGGTGCCTGAGCGCACCAAACTCCTGTCCATCTACGAGACAGTGAGCACAATTAAAAACGGCGGCGACTGGATGATCCTGTCTCACGTCGGACTTCTCCAACGCGCCCTGAATCGTCCCAAAGACGCCGAAATTCTTTGGCTTAAAGGCCTTAAGGCCGATGCCACGACCAAGTACGCGCAAGATGCCGGTGGCCTTCTCCTCCATGAATTCTACGAGGCCAAACGTTGGGATGATGTTGTCGATATGAGTCACCTCTTCGCCAGCAAGAAAGTGAATCCAAGCGTCAAAGGTGTAGCCCTTAATTACAAGCCATTCCTGGCTGATGCGCTCTTCAAGGGCGGCACGGAGGCTCTGGCTAAGAACGGTTTCCAAAAAGCTGTGAAGTTTCTTGAGGAATTCAGCATCGTATTCCCAAGTGAGCCACGCTATGCCTCAGCCGGACACTCCTTAGCCTTTGCCTACAAAGGTTTGAACAAACTGGTCCCGGCATTGAACGTCTGTAAAAACATCACTGAAAAGTTCCCGAAATACCCGCTCCGCACCAAACTTATTCTCCAGGCGGGTGACTGGGCAGCAGCCGATCGCAACACTTGGGAATATGGTTTTTACTTCTACACGAAGTACCTGACTGATTATAAGAATGAGAGCAATGTGCCACAGATTCGCACAACTCTTGCCGAACTCTACTTCAAACGCAAACTCTACGGTTGGGCTTCACGTCTATACCGCGAGCAAAGTCTTTCGCCCAAGGTTGCCAAAGACCTCCAGTTGAAAGCCGCGGTTCGCGCGATGGAAATCGAAGATCAGTTCGGCGAAGCCAAAGAAGCCAATGAGTCTGCTAAAAGAATCATCCAGTTGGCCGCAGCCAACGATCCTTCGAGCTACCATGCTTACGCTTTCATAGGTCGCTTTATCGCCAACAGCAAAGACCTGAAAGCCATGAACGACATCGAACCCAAGCTGACTGCGATCTCCAAAAGCAGCAAAGAGGTCCTGGAAGCGATTGGCTACATCCGCTACCGACGTGCGGAAATATTGGGCAAGGTCATTGTCAACAATGAGAGCAACCTGCAACTTAGAGATCCCGAAGGAACAGTCAAGAAATACTACGCTCGCTTCGAAGATGAGCGTAAGAACTACCTGAATGTTTGCCAGATCGGAATCACAGCATACTGCGCTCCGGCGATGTTGAAGCTCACGACCATCGCAAAGCAGGGCCTGGAGGCGATTGAGAAGATTCAAATTGCTGAAACTCTTGGCGCGAAACGGGTTAACAGCTTCAAAGTCTTTAAACAGCTTCAGGTAAGCAAGGTTCAACAATCCAAAAAAGACTATGGCGACCAGGCTCTGCGTTTGGCAAAGCAAGGCACCACTACACCAAGCTGGAAGGAGGAGATCACCAAATCCCTCGAGTATGAAGACTCCATGGCTCACTAAGATAATGAGGCTTACATCCTGATATTGTAAGCCTCCCTCCAGACCCGCTATGATGAAAGAGATCATTCATCTGAAGCCGAGGAACTGCCTTTATGGATAGCAGCCGAACGCATCTCCTTCGCTCCTTCGTCTTCTCACACAGCATCAACACCACCGAAGTCGCTGCGGCCTACCAAGCGGACCAATCTTCCATCGACCCAAGAGCCACTCTCATCAACAAAATAGGTGATGATGGCTACATCTTTATTTTCAATCACGGTTCCGTGGTTTTTTGGAACGTGTCCGAAGACGAACAGAGCCTCCAACTCAAGAAACTACTCGATCTCTCGAGTATCCCTGGATTAAAACCCCGATTTAGCGAAACCTTCGCTGTTTTGGAGAGACCGGGACCGGCGATCGTGGAATTCAATCGCCTCCTGATCGACCGATTAAGCAACGATCGTATGGAAGTCATCGCATCTACTTTGGCGCAAAGTACTTCGATGGAGTACTATGAATCTCTCGTCGAGGAATCCTGGAGCCAGGTGGATACCCTCCTCAAACAACTTCGCGAAACTGGGACGCTCGGCGTGATGCCCGCCCCTATCAATCGACAGATCGCAGCCTCACTTTCGCTGCGCAGTTCGGTCATTCGTGTCCTCCACTTGCTCGATAAGCCTGACCTGATTTGGGAAGATAAGGTCATGGATGATATCTACGGCGACCTTCGGGCCATGTTTGATCTCCCGGAGCGTTTCCAGGCCCTGGAATATAAACTCCATCTCATTCAGCAGACTCTGGAAGTCATCGTCGATACCGTGCGGGACCGGAGGCTCTACTGGCTGGAAGTGGCCATCGTCCTGCTCATCTTGGTCGAAATTATCATGTCGTTCTTTCGTTAATAGGCCTGGGTTTAGGTCGGTTTTCGTTTTTTGCGTGCAGTTCTTCTCAAGGCGGATATAGTTCTTGAGAAGGCCGCTGAACCGAAGGGAAATTCTGTAGGCTCGAGACTCGCATCAGCTATGCAAAAAAACTCGTGGATACCCTAGGTGGAGCGATCCGCCTTGAATCCGATCCCGGACGCGGGACCGCCGTGACCGTGCAGTTGCCTTTCTTCCGGGCCTAAAAATGTTTTGATATCAGACTTAGAATTTTAAACGAAAAAAAACGCCGGTCAATCAAGACCGACGCTTTCTTTTCACCAAGTGAAAAAAGCTAATTACTTAGCTTTTTTCGCGTCGTGACCTTTGTGGGCAGGAGCAGCAGCTTTGAACTCGTCAGCGCTGAGTTTGCCGTCAGCGTTTTTGTCGAGAGTGGCAAAGTGTGCAGTCAATTCGCTGTCGCCAGCTGCTTCTTCAGCAGAAACTTGGCCGTCTGCGTCTTTATCAAGAGTTTTGAATTTGTCTTCGCCTTTAGCACCTGCGAAAGAAACGCCAGAAACGAGAAGCGAAGCAACCAATAGCTTTTTCATAAAACCTCCGAAAAATGAAAAGTTCCTCACCAAGCACGGCTTTGTTTGGAACACACCGTAATTACCACAGCCGAAAAAATTTCCAAAAACTTTTTTTACTCAACTTGCGTTTTATTTCAATTCACGGTGGATTTCTAAGAAAGTCCTAATTGAAATTTTGTTTTTCACAAAATTTCTATCCCACGTTTACTCACTTACTCCTGCCTGCTTCTGTGATTTGAACATGCCCGCATTCAACTTATGCCGGGCCATCAATTTATAAAAGTCAGTTCGGTTTCTCTTCGCCGTGCGCGCAGCCTTGCTTACGTTGCCATGCGTCATCTTCAGGGTTTCGACGAGATAGTCTTTCTCAAATTGGTTTTTCGCTTCGGCCAGCGAAGGAATTTCACTTTCAACCTGCCCGATACTCCATCTGGCGTGGGCCGCGGAAATGATGGGACTGGGCGAGAGGATGATCATCTTCTCGACGGCGTTGTAAAGTTGGCGAATGTTGCCAGGCCAGTCGGCAGCGGTGAGTTCTTCCAATGCTCCGCCCGCGAAAGCCCGCACGGTCGGCTTTTGACGCGAAGCTATGCGCATCAGAAAGAGTTCGGCAAGGAGGGAGATATCCTCCCGCCGTTCGCGGAGGGATGGCAAACGGAAGTGAATGACGTTCAGGCGATAATAGAGATCCTCACGAAATTGCCTCAGAGCCATGGCTTCCGGCATGTCGTGGTGGGTCGCGGAAATTATGCGAACGTCGATGGGCAGGGACACTGTGCTACCGACCGGACGGACCTTCTTTTCTTCCAGGACTCTGAGCAGCTTGACCTGTAATGGCAGAGGCATGTCACCGATCTCGTCGAGGAAGAGCGTACCGCCTTCAGCCGTTTGGAAGAGTCCAAGGTGATCTTTGTTCGCCCCGGTGAAACTCCCGCGCACGTGCCCAAAGAGTTCTGACTCGAGTAGCTCGGCTGGAATCGCTCCGCAGTTGATTGGCACAAAAGGTCCGTTGCGCCTCGTACTGGCCTGGTGAATCGCACGCGCAAAAAGCTCTTTACCCGTGCCGCTTTCGCCGGTGACGAGAACGCTGGCTTCCGAAGGTGCGACGACCCGAAGCTGCTCGAGGAGATCGATCATCTTGGGGTTTCTTGTGACCATGGCGAAGTCGTCGTTTTCATCAAAGGGCTCGAGCAAACGTCCCTTTTGTTCGATCGCCTGATGGATAATGTCCAGGAGTTGCTGACGATCGATTGGTTTAGGCAGGAATGAAAACACACCCTGTTGAGTGGCGGTAACCGCATCGCTGATAGTGCCGTGAGCGGTGATAAGTATAACGGGAAGGAAGGGCATGAGACGATTCACACGACCGTAAAGCTCGAGCCCATCCATGGTATCCATGCGCAGGTCGCTGATCATGACGTCGGGTTTAAAGGCTTCAATCTTAGCCAGACATTCCTGACCGCTGTTGACAGCAACGACTTGAAATCCTTCTGCCGTCAAACGCATCGAAAGTAAGGTCAGGAAACCCTGATCGTCGTCCACTAGAAGAATTTTTGCTGACTCTTGCATGAGGCCCTCTATCGCGCGTGGTTCTTTCTCGATTCTACACCCACACAGACATGTCACAAATGCTTGTTTTAGGCTCAAATCTCTTGGCTTAAATCCCAAAGCAAGGTTCGTGCCAGAACCATTTTAAATCACGACTTATAGGTTGCGACCCTTGCTATCGCGCTGGCTGATATCTTTCTCAATGTCCGATAAGGCTTTGAGCTTTCGCTCTAATTCACCCTTCTGCTTTTTTTCCATTGCTAGGTCACGATCAAGCTGCACCAGGTCTGCTAGCACGTCACTATAGAGGTGAATGCTAAGGCGACAGCCTTCGTCAATATTCTTTCTGTAGCCAATTAGCGACAGAAGCTCGACGGCCTTTGCGTAATTCTTGCTTTTCGCCTGATAGAGCCCCGCAACCAGGGCCGCGCGTACATCGTCATCACCCTTTTTTTCGGCCGAAAGCTTGAGCCGGCGGTCATTCTCCGCCTTCAGCTCTTTGGCTGTCATCGCGTTTAAATCCGCAAGGAACGTAAGACAAGTCGGTATTAATCGTTCGGGGGTCGGGGCTAGGGACTTCGGCGTGGCATTGAGAGCCCATGGATCGTGCTGACATGCCACGACACCCAGGCAAAAGGTCAAAATAAATATGACTCTCATTGGGGACTCTCCTGTTGCTCTCTTGCGACAGAGCAGGACAACAATTGTCCTTTAACGCCACTTAGCTCGATATTACGTCTGTCTCTCTGGAGCGACAGAGTTTTCGTTCTGAAGACCTAAGCTGCCACGTCTTGAATCTTGAGGCAAGAAGACCTCAAACCAAGCCCCTTTTTCTGAGTCCACGATGTTCAAAACACCCTTGTGAGACTCGATACACTCCCTGGCCACCGAGAGTCCCAGGCCTGTGCCTTTGATCGGCCCGGTGCGCAGAGCCTTGCCCTGATAGAAAGGCAGGAAAACATTCTTGCGATCCGCCGCCGGTATGCCCGGACCCTCGTCACCGACGAGCAGAGTTAGACCACGATCCGAACTTTGCCACTGAATTGTAATCTTGCCGTGCTCGAGAGAAAAATGAACAGCGTTGGATACGAGGTTATCCATCGCCGCCACGATCACAGATCGATCGACATTCACCATCATCGCTTGACCCAAGGTTTCAAAGGAGAGGTGGCGGCGCTGGGCGGTTAAAAGATAGGGGCGAATGACGGATTCAATCAAGTCCTTCAACTCGACTTCCTCGCGATTCAAACTGCGATCGCTCTTCATTAGATTGAAGTCAAGAAGGTTGTTGATCAAGCTTTGAAAGTGAGCCACACCGGTCTGTAAGATATCCAAAACATTGCGCTGCGAATCGTTCAAAGGGCCTGGAATTTCGTCGGCCAGAAGTTCGATCCCTTCTTTGATGGTCGCCAGAGGCGTCTTCAGTTCGTGCGAAATGTGGCGTAGAAATCGTTCCTGAGATTCCTCCGAGGTATGCAGACGCTTTCTCAACCAAACTAATCGTTCTGCCAATAATCGAAGGTCACGGGGACCATGTATTTTTCCACCTTCCCGATAAATTCCGGTACCGATCTCGCGAATGGTCTCGTCGATCTCCCGGATCGGCCTGGTGATGAGCAAAGAGAACAGGCCCACGAGGAGGAGAGTCGCCGGGATCAGCGTGTAACCGAGGCTAAAGAGATTCTCCTGAGTATCCTGCGCGCGGGCCTTGGCGGCCTCCACATGCGCTCTCAATTCAAGATCGGTTTGTTTCCTGAGAAATTGGAGGCTGGAGTTCAGGGCATCGATCGTGGCAAGGGTCAAGGCATCGGTGGATTTCAATGCCTTGCCAAGGTTGAGGCGCATACTCAGTTTTTCTTTGAGTTCCTTCATATTTTTGACGGCGACGGACGTTTCTTTCGAACGGCTTAAAAAAGGCTCGAAATCCTCGTCCATGCCATCGAGATGTTGGTTGAGGAGCTGGAGCAGGGAGGCATCACCGAGGAGAAGGTATTGGCGTGCGAGTCGTTCCGTGTCGACGAGGTCACTTGCGAGTTTTTGCAAATACTCCGCGCTTTCGCTGACGCTCACAATATGATCACGATGTTCTTCACTGATACGGCTCATTGTCCTACCGCCGTAAATCAGAGCCGCAAGGACCGGCAGCAGGACGGCGAGAAATCCAATGAGGACTAATTGAAGGATGGACCGTGGTTGAAACATGCAACATTCTTACCTTGAAGTCGAAAGGATTGCCCCAATCTAACTCTCACGGCGACCACGTTCTAGGCTAAAAACTATGGCACCAAAAACCAGAAGTATGAGGCAGGCGGCCAATAGTGACGCGAAGAGGAAAAGATCATTATTATTGTGATCTTGTAGTATAAGCTGCGACCAGATTGGCGCGAGAAATTGCCCAACATAATTCAGCGTGAGAAGAGCACCCAGATATTTTCCTTTTTGACCTGCTGGCGTCAGCGTGCCGATCATCGCACTGATGCAGGGGATGACCAGGCCGACGCCTGCACCGATTCCGACCATCGATAAAACGAGATCGCGCCAGCGATCCGCATGCCCAAGCCAGGCAAAGCTCATACTCAAACTCACCAGGCCCAGCAGCAAGGCAATCGCGGAGGGGACATGCCTTCGCCAGAGCGCAAGAGCCAGAGAGGCCGTGCAACTCGCTGCAGTCTGCATACTCAGGAGAAAGGAAATCCGCTTGGGACTGAAATGCAGCGAATGAAAAAAGAGCGGGCCTTGGACCGGCAGAAGAGCGAAGAGAGTCATGACCGCACCCGAGAGCAGAACCAGGGCTAAAAGAAGCCCGAAGCCGCGCACTGATCTTTCGGGGCTGACCGAAACCTTCAATTCAGATTTTTCATTGCGCATGGCCGGCTCGAGTATCACGAGGAAAACGAGCGGAAAAGCGACAGCATAAAGCAGAAAGGGTGATCGCCAGGAGGTTTCGGCAAGGTAGCCGCCGAAGATTTGAAAGACGATGCCCCAGAGCCCCATCATGCCCGCCTGCAGACCGAGCATGCGTCTGAGCTTCAGACCTTCGTAGTGATCGGCAAGCGATGTGCTGGTCGTGGTCATGATGCCCGCGACGCCCATCCCGAAGAAGAAGCGGGTCGCGATCAGAGCATAAATATCCCGGGCCCAGTAACCCTGAACACCGAAGAGACCAAAGAGCAAAAGGGAGATGATCAGGATGGGATAACGTCCCCAGCGATCGACCAGAAAGCCGATGAGTCCGGCGGTGGCTGCGATCGCCAAAGCCGGTGTCATGAGGACGAGTTTGGAGAGGAGTTGAATTTCCGTTTCACCCGCAAATTCTAGCTGCAGTGCCGGTAATCCAGGCGACAGCAAGGCGGCCATCATCACGGGCAGAGACGCGCAAAGTAAAGTGACTGCCAAGGCCCGCTTGTGCATGAAGACTCTCGTCTATAATTCCAACATCCATGGGTCTTGAGTTTAGCATGAATGCTGGCATGCGATCGCGGGAAATCGCGCTGAAAAAGAGTGTCTGCGCAATTAACCAGCAAAGTCCGGCAAAGCCTCAGGGCCCCTTCGAAGGACTCAGATCACTGAAGACGACGATGTCGCCAGCACGAATCGGGCTATCAAGTAAATATTCGCGAACCCGGGCCGCACGCCTGGTTTCTTGAGAACTGACAAAACGAAGGATGGCTATTTCCTTCAGAGTCTGTCCGATCACCCGCGAGGAATCGGGATCGATGATAGGCGTGACACGGTAGGCCGAAGCCTTGGTTCGGCGCTCCCCTTCCGGAACATCGACGAAAATCCAGTTCCCGCCCGTGACTTGAGCCACCAGGGATTCCATACCTTCGTCCTGCGGAAGAAAACGGCCGATGATGTCGCCAAAGCTGTCTTCCTGTATCCTTTTATCGCGAAACCCAAGCCTATAATGCTTGAGAGCTTCGGTGAGATCGCCCTGCCTTTCGTAGAAGACAGCAATATTGTGATGGGCGAGAGCGTTCTTGGGATCGCTGGCAAGAACCTCATTCCATCGAGCTGCAGCGTCGGTCCAGTCGTCATCTTTAGCAGAACTGATGCCCTCATCGATCGAACGGGAGGTCGTGGAATTGGTGCCTGCACTATAGAGGTGTCGCACGACTGGCTCTGAAGGTGGACAGCTGTAGAAGCTGATGTCCTGCAGCAAACTGCTGCGCACGAGTGCTTCAAACTGGGGCTGTTTAAAACCCGGATCTTTAGAGAAGCTTGAGAAAGCTGAAATATTTTTACCGACCCGATCGAGCACCATCTTGCCCGAAGACTTGTTGTAGAGGCTCATGCGGTAGACTTGCTGCAAACGGTTGGTGCGGACCATAGGCGTGCGTCTTCGTTTCTTGACCTCGGGCGCGATTTCCATCCGATTGGCAAAACCCATCGTTCCAAAACGGGGCACGCCAAAGGAAGGAAACCAGTCATAGGTCGCCTGGTCGAAGAGAAGAAAGGATTGCGATTTCTCAGTTTCCTCCGATGTCTCCTTGTGCTCCATGCGGATGCGCAAAAGACCGCCACTGTTCTTCGCAAAACGATTGAGATGCAGGTTAAAAGCCTCTTCCGCGGCGGCGTTGCCGACTGTGAGTGGCTTGTCCACGATACGAATATCGGTATAGAGAGGACATTGGCGAAGATCATCGAGAATTTTCTCGCGCAGTTCCGGCTCAAATTCTCCGTCGAGCACCACTGCGAGTTTGCCGATTTCGGTAAAGTGCGGAAGCAGAACTTGATCGAATTCCACCTTAGTCTCACCCGACAGGCATGCTGTCATGAGGCTGAGGCTCAGGAGAATGAAAGGAATGTTACGCTGCATTGCTACGTCCCGTCCTAGGTGAACGGACCCGGGTTGACGAGGGACCGCTGCCTCCAGTTTAGCAGATTTTCGGTCCAAGCCTGATACCTAAGTCACAAAAGAAACGTGAACTTAGTTTACGGGAAGCGGTTCATCGAGAGGTCGAACGGCACGAACGAGATCGAGAGGGAGACGGGTTTTGCTCCAGTAATGCTTCGGTCCGCCTTTGCGTTCCCACTCCTGCTGTAGGGCGACGCGCTCCTCCTTGGGCTTTTGCATGATTTCCTGGCAGGTCTTCGAACAGCAGGCATCAAACTCGCTTCGGCAGTCCGGGCATTGGAGAAAGAGGCGGTTGCAGCCTTCAAAGCGACAATTGTTATGCAGGTCCCAGGCAGATTCACACTGATGACAACAAGCGAGAACATCTTCGGTAATCGATTCGCTCAGACGTTGGTCAAAGACAAAGTTCTTGCCGCGATAAAGCGTCGGCAGCCCCTCTTCCTTCACCTGTCTCGCATAATCAATGATGCCGCCATGCAATTGATTCACATCCTGAAAGCCATTGAATTTGAACCAGGCACTGGCCTTTTCACAGCGGATGCCGCCCGTGCAGTAGAGAAGGAGTTTCTGATCCTCTTTGCCCTTAAGGCTTTCGAGCATCTCGGGCAAGGCCTCACGAAAGGTATTGGCCTGCGGCAGGAGCGCGCCATCAAAACGTCCGACTTCGCATTCGTAATGATTCCTGAGATCGACGACGATCGTGCCTTGGCTCTGCATCGCCTCGTTGAATTCCCGGGCGGTCAAATGCTGACCAACCTGCGTGACATCAAAGCTTTCGTCGGTCAGACCATCGGCGACCAGTTTCTGGCGAATCTTGATGGTGAGTTTAGTGAAGGCCTCGTTATTCTCCTCCACGGCAATCTTGAAAGGAATCTCAGGGAAGACCCTACGCACGGCCAGCTGAAAGAGTTCAAGATTATCGCTGGGGACGCTGACCTGGGCGTTGATCCCCTCTTCCGCAATATAGGTCCGGCCCAAAACACCAAGACTCGACCATTCCGCCCGCATCGCTTCCATCAAAATGTTCAAATCCTTGAGGTGAACGTAGCGATAAAATGAAAGCGTCGTAATTACGTGATCTTGCACGGATGGAAGGGCTCCAGGAGCTAGAGTTCTAGAGGAACTTGATTGCATCATTGTGACGAGGCCTTTCTTCAGGGGACCTGGAAAGACCCTCAGGTCCCAGAGAATTACCGAACCGGATTGCTTGAATATTACAAAAAGTCCGCTGCGGGATAATAGCTATATCTCCCGGCTTTGCAAGGTTGATTGAGACCAAGGCAGCCCTGTCCAAGAGCCGTTCAGCAGTGGGCTGGATGTCTGGAAGGAAATAAATTATGATCAATCGATCAAGATGCTTAGCCCCGCATCTGGCCTTACCCCCGTTCGGCATTTATTTTGCATGATGAGCCGTATAGGAGAAAACAATGCAAGCTCTTACCCGACTCACATGGCTTTTGGTCATTTGGATTAGCGTTACAAGTTGCCACCCTCTGCAGCAGGGTAGTTTTCTGAAAGATATTTATTCCGCCGATGAGACCGATAAATCACGGCGCCACGAAGCCAACGCGCTCGAGATCAACTGGACCGCCCGATTCTCCGGCTGCTCCGCACTTCTTCTCAGCCCGACCTTGGTTTTGACGGCTCATCACTGCAAACTGAAGCCCGGCTCGAAGATGCAAAGCGGTTGGTCGGTGCTGACCGACGGCAAAGTCGATCTCGTGGTCGACGGCATTTTGGAAGACAACCCGACTCTTGATTACATGATCGCAGAAATTCACTGGACCAGTCCGATGCCTTCGGCCCAAACCTTCCCCCCTTTCATCGCCACAGCATCAGCCGATATCTTTTCCTCGCAGGTCAAGGATCAGGGTGAACGCATTTTCACCGTGGGATTCCCGGATGATAAAGCGAAAAAATGGAAAATCACCTATGCCGAAGGTCAGATCAAATATCTCAACGGTTCGAAAATGTTTTTCAATATCGGGGTTATTAACGGCAACTCCGGCGGCGGAGTCCTGCGCAAAGAAAATAATATGCTCGTTGGCATCGCTATTGGTGGAACCAAGGCCTATCAGGAAGCCGGTTGGGATCAGAATTCGGTCGATGACTCCAAGTCATGGAACTTTGGAACGGCCACCTGGGCTATTTATCCCGTCTCCCCAGTCCTCAAGAAACAATTTCCAAACGGTAAAAACATTTATTTCGGCGAAACCTTCTTTCCCAAAACGCGCGTCTACGTTTCGCTCAAAACCGAAGGGACGAAGGCGAGCCTCAAAGTTGCCGCGAGCCACGAAAGCGATATGGTCCTCCTCTGCCCCAAAGCGGTTTATCCCTGCAGCAAAGCCACCAGCGGTGCCGAAGTCCTTGAACTCGACGTCGCCGCCAGCGGTCGTCGCTTCTACACGCGAAGCAAGGCGATGAGTAAGAGCGAATTGGATGATCTCCGTCTAGTCGCTTTCGATAAATCCGGGCAAATCATCGGCCAGAGACGTGTAGCTGTGGAGGCTGCCAAATGAGAAAAACATTCATCCTTCGCTTCGGCATTATCGGCATCATCGCTCTAAGTCCCGTCGCCTGTAAGAAAAAGCTGGTCACGCCCGTGCAAAAATCGGCTGATTCGCAGGCACCCCTTCTCAAATCCGACCAGTGGCAGGGAACCGAAGACCAGATCGATCCTCACATGGGCAAAATCAAAACTCTCGATTAGGGGGATTGCGGAAAGCTGATCGTGATCTCGTGGTGGGTCTCACTCATGCGTTGATCGAGCGAGGCGTGGCAGTCACGAACGAGCTCTTCCAGGAGAGACTGCCGTATTTCATCCACCATCTTCGAGAGACTCTCCCGCGGGGAATCAAAGCGAAAAAAAGCGTTCTTCTCGCCTGTTTTAGGCCAATTCATACGCCAGACGACAGCGCCTTTCCCGTCGTCCGAAATCGAAGCACTGAGATTGAGAGCCATCGACTGGCTGGACGAATAGCGATCAAAATTACGATGCGCGAGTGTGACGAAGAGCAGCATGAGCGAGGGGATATCGCCCGTGATCTGTCGGTCCGGGTGGTCGCTTTGGAAGCGAAGGACCCAGCCGTTTTCCAAGGCTTTGCCTTCCAGGAGAATACGGAGATTTCGAAGTACGAGATCGATGGATGCCCCACTCAGAAAATCGTGCTTATGGCCTCTATAAATCCAATCGAAGCTTCGCGAGATCTGTATCAATTCCTCCACCGAACGATCCATGGCCCGAACCCTCTCGCTCTCCAGGGTATCAAAGCTCTCGCTGCCGAGGGCATTTTTCAACCGCCCAAAATCCCGACCGAATTCCCGAAGGGGACTGTAGATTTGAAAACTCAGACTCTCAGCCAGCGTGGACACTTCGTGCAGACGTGAGCTGCGGAGTAGCCATGCTCGTTCTCCCACCATCGCCTGCTGGGCCGACTTTCTAAAATACTCGTGTAACGCCATCGCGAAATAAGTCGTCAAAGAGACAATGATGATCACAAAATGCAAACGATCGACGTAGACGTCGAAGGGCCACTCAAAAGGAATGCTGTAGCCAAACGCATTCACCTTCCAAAAGATGAAGATCGTCCCGGCAATCACGTAGGCAGACTGAATCAGCGCCAGTCGATAGCTGGAAAAGAGGGAGGAGTGAAGGATCGTCACCATGAAAAAGAATATCCCCGGGGCGTAAAAACTGCCACCGAAACTTACAAGTAAAAATGTTATCGCCGTAGTCAATATCGCCTGAAAACTCCCCGTTACGATCTCCTGCCTGACACCCACTTTCAACGCGGCAAGACAGGCACAGATAACCACCCAAATGATCAGACTGGAATAAAGGACTATGACGGGGCGATCTTGAGTGATGGTGTAGGACAGAATGTTAAGGAGAAGCACCAAGAGCGAAAAAAGCAGCGCACCCACAGCCAGATAGGGCCGGGTGAATCCAGCCGACTTTCCTGACTTTGGTAGAAAGACATTAAACATCATCATGGTTTTGGTCCAGAGACCTTTGCGGGTGAGCCTCATGCCAAAATCTCCGTAATAGGAAGTTCAAACCAAAAAAACGACTCCCCTTCCAGACGATCAAATCCAATGCGTCCTCCATGTTCGCCCACGATCCCATGACAGGCGCTGAGTGCTGTGTTCATGAGAGAACCACTGTCATCGACAGCAAAAGGCTGAAAGAGGCGATCCGCAATCTCGCTCAGAATCTCAGGACCATTATCAATCACTTCGATCCGAAGGACCTTGTCCAGTTGCCTCGTTCGAACCAGGACCAGCGCGTGGGCGGGATTATCTTTCAGGGCATCGCAGGCATTGTCGATCAGGGACGCCAGGACAAATGTTATCTGCTGAGGTCGGCAGACGAGCTTTACCTGAGAAAAATCATCCTCCACCTTGACCTCGACGGCACGGCTTCGTGCTTTCTCTCTAATTTGACGTTCAGCCGCTGCATAGAGCTTTTGAAAGCTGATCTCCTGAAAAGGTTCGTTGGCATTGCCGCCAGAGAAAGCCTTCAATCCCGCTGTGACTGTTTCGATGCGAAGATGAGCATCCGCCATGCAGTCCCAAAGATGTTGGCGAAGACCCGGATCCAGGGTGCCACGCGCGAGCTCGCTCTTATAGCGCAACATACTTCCATGAATGATGGCCAGAGGATTATTTAATTCGTGTGCGAGACTCCCCACGACTTCAGCAAGAGCGGCTTTCCTTGTCGTTTTTGCCCGTATCAGTCGCTGATCCGCCAATCGCTTTTCGTTGCTCTCGCGCACCGCAAAAAAGATGTAGACCAGGGCCGTTGCCATAACTTCGACCGCAATAAAATTCATTTCCCAATCGATCATGAATTCTTCGGGACTGGTAAACCTCGGTGGCTTATTTCCGAAGCCTTTGGTCACTGCAATGACGACGATCGACTCAACAATGACGACAAATGTAATCCAGGCGCCTTTGCGCAACCCGCAGAGATAGGTGCCGACTGCGATCGTCAAAGGGAGCCAGGTGAAAAAATGCGTATAAATCGATTGCGCATGGATTGCGAACGCGGCTCCGACACTCACCCAAATTAATATGAGCGCCAGGAGAATGGGTTCATGTCGGGATATTCTACGGAGCAGGACGAGCGAAGCGAAGCCGACAACGAGCAAAGTTGAAAAGACCAGTGACGGAAAACTCAGGAATGGAAATTGATGGATACGGAGAAGGGAACAAATGATAAGAAAAAAACAAAAACCCACCGCGACACGACTCCGGGAAAGCCGGGCCGGATCAGCATCCGCCGCTCTTATCGCTGGCTCGATAAACCAGTCAAAAATGTTGAGTTTGTGCGCTTTCTTCCACATGATTCGTAGGATCCATTCTCTTCCATGAAGAGTGAGAATACGTTGCTTACTTAACGTGAAGTTGTCATTCGCAGACCGACATAGGTACTGCTATGGGATTCCGCGTAGCTGCTATTCGTTTTTACAGTCATGGTCCTCATTTTGTATCCAAAGGTAAAATCAAGCCATTTACCCCAGATATCGACGGCGGCACCAATATCGATATCGAGGCGTGAGGGCACGGCAACTTCGGTCGAAAGAGCATTCTTCATAGCTACGATATTCACTGTTGTCACATCAATTCTCAACATCCCACCCTTTCCGACAGGCGTAAAATAGCCTGCAGAAGCGCCATATCCTGAACCAGCCGCATCTACAATATCGACTCCCGCCGCGTTCACTGTCCAGTTCAATCGTGAGAAAACCAGGCCGGCGTAGAAGTAACCAAGGTGGTAACGAAGTTTCGTATCCTGCCAGTCGTAAACGATTTTCGATGAGTTCAGGAGGTAAGGCGTCGTATCCGTTTCAAAACCGAGATTCCATTCGATGTTTTTATCACTGCCGGCAAATCCACCGAGGCTGTAACTCAAGGCTGTCCCCGTATCGTTACTTGTGACGGCTTTGCTCTTACTGGTCGTCAGACCATAATTCAAATCGAAAGAGAAACTCGGATACATCGAGGCGTCCTGGCTAAACGCGCATTCGCTTCTGATGAATGTGAAAATAAAAACGATTGAGACAGCGAGTAGAATCAGTCCCCGGACTCCGCATCGGCAAGATGCGAGAACGGAACTTGTAGCGACAGCTTTTGCAGTTTTTATCAAATTCATGACGTATCCTTTGAATTTCTACAGCAAGTTATCGGTTTGCTGGAGCAAAACTCAAATGTCCCGAGAGCCGAAAATCCGAGCGTCATCGGGAGCATGATCCCTTCCTAATCGGACGATAGACATCATTCCCAAATGGCCTTTGGGTCGTTTTCCAAACAAGGTGTCTAGTATATAGAGAACGGACTAAAGCCCCTGCTGACCAGGAATTTGACAGCTCATTGATTCGGGTTATTCCAAGCCGGAAGTGGAGTCGCTTTTTACGGGTAAACTGGCGTTTTTTAGCATTTCGTTTTTTAAACCTGACTAAAATACCCGACTGACGCCTCCAAGAGACGGGTTCAATATCTTGATGTCAATGGGTAAAAAAATGGTAAATGGAAATTTCACTGAAAGGCTAAGGGTTTTCCCAAAGTCACCGAATGATTTTATAAGTCCTCATTGAGGGCCCAACCCTAGAGGAGACCACTATGAAAGCCAGCCTTATTACCCGTATGACGATTCAAAGCAGTTTGTTGATTTCACTCGTCAGTTGCTCAGACTCCACTCAGTTCGCGGAAAAAAGTCTTCCAAACGCACTCGAAGCTGCAAAAGCGGCAACAACCACAGAAACAACCGATCCGACCGCAGAGTACAACAGTACTTCGCCCACCGCTGCAACAGGCCCGTCCGCAGACGGCACAAGCCCTCATGCTGCCGTTGCCGGTGGTACAGGAACTGGAACTGGTGCCACAGCCACAGGCACGAGTGCAGGCGGTACAGGAACCGGTTCGACAGGCACAGGCACCGGTGGTGCAGCGTCCAATCCCCCAGCATCGGGAGAGATCTTCTCCGAATGTTCCGCTCACATGGACAAATCCATCATCTCGCAACTCTATCAGTTGCCGGCTCAAACCAATAAGCTCCCTGACTTCAGCACAATGACTCCAGTTGGCGACGTGTGCGTGTCACAACTCAACATCGGCGACCGTGACTTTACACAAGGCTTCCCAGGTGTTTCAGACATCTTTGAGTGGTTTGCCCTGGATATGAGATTTAAAGTCACCATCGCCGCGGCTGGCAACTATCAGTTTTTCTTGAACTCAGATGACGGTAGCATCATGGAAGTCGACGGCTCTAAAGTCATCGATAACGACGGAACGCACTCACAAAAAGAAGTCTCTGGCAGCAAATATCTCGCCGCCGGTGTGCATGACTTCCACGTAAAATACTACCAAGGTCCAAGAACACGAATCGCCTTGGAACTCTTCTGGAAAACACCAGGAAGCAACAACAAGGTCTACATCCCAGCCAGCGTGATGTCCCGTCCTTGATCAAAAAGCTCTCTTAGAGAAAAGAGCCAGCCCAGGTAGCAAAAAAAGTTTAGTTTTAGGTTTTCATATTAATGGCGATGCCCTGTTCAGGGTATCGCCTTTCACATTTCAGCCCTAGTCTGCAGCCCCTTGAAAGAACTCCGTGAGCATCTTCTTCTTCTTGTCCGGCCCCACCAGCCAGATATAATCCCCGACCTGAAACTTGGTATCCGAATGTGGATTGGCAAGCCGACTCTTGTTCCGTTCGATCCCGACAACCATGGACGAATAGTGAAGATTCAAGGCGGCTGTTCGAATGCTTTGGCCTTTGGCCCGCGCGCCTTCCTGAACGTGCACCTGATGCAGTTCATAGGACTCGAGACTGTCCCTTTCGCCTTCCGAGGCCTTAGCTGAGCCATCCTTTTGGCCAAGCTTCTGGTCGTCCAACATCCTTTGAATCTCATCTTCAGTCGCGGTACAGAGGAGGATATCCCCTGGAAAAATCTGCTCGCTTGCCGGCGGAGCCACGATCGCCTTTCGTCCCCGCTTCATGACGACAACATTGATTCCATATTTTTCGCGCAGCTGGGAATCGAGAAGACTCCGACCCACCAAAGCAGAATCCGCATCGATCACGAGTTCGACCAGAAACATGTCCCAGGGGGCGTAGCGATTGAGAGGATCGACGGCGGCGTCTTCAAAGCCGGAGGCAAAGCGTTCCTCAAACCACTGGTAGTAGACATCGATCTTTCGCCAAAAAAGCATAAAGAGGACCAGACCCATTGCAAAAGTCAGTCCGACCGCCACGCGAAACGACAGGAATTCACTGCTCAGAAAGCCCACGAGACAGAGTGTGAGGATCTGACTGAGAAAGAGCAGCCCGCCGGCTGGCCCTTCATTAATTGTGCCGGGCTGAGGCCGAAAGATCGTGCTCATGCCCCAGATGAAAGGCGTTGAAAGGAAGAACCCAAGCGCCCAGACGATGAGATGCATGAGGGTGCCCTCACCAAACATCTGGCTCAAAGGTGCAACCGCAAAACTACGGACGAGTGCGAAGATCGTGATGACAACCACGGCGTTCGCCATCCATTTCAAAAGCTTTTTGGTGGAACCGAGGTTTTTTCTCTCGCGGGATAATAGACGGGATTTAACCCAGAACTCGTAGCGGTAAAGTCTCTTGATCCAGCGCTCGGGCATGGACTTCTCAAGCAATTGAGTTGCTTTTGGAGCCAACCTTATCAGGTAGGGCGTGGTAAACGTGGTGAGAAGAGAAGCCGCGACGATGATGGGATAGAGCTTGGGATCGATCACCTTATAGCTGATTCCGAGAGTGGCGATGATGAAGGAAAATTCACCGATCTGCCCGAGACTAAGACCGGCGTGCACAGAGTTGGAGGTATTCTGCCCACTCAACAGCGAGGCTATCGTCACGAGGAAAAGATTTCCGAAAATGATGACCAGCGAGATCAACCCGACTTCGAGCCTATTGTTGACGATCACATGAGGATCCAGAAGCATGCCGACCGATACGAAGAACACCGCACCGAAGACATCCCGCAGGGGCTCCAGCAGACCTTCGATCCGATGAACATCACGGCTTTCGGCTAAGATCGCGCCCATGATGAAAGCCCCGAGAGCGACTGAATATTGAAATTGCGCGGAGATTGAGACGAGAGTCAGGCAGAGACCGAGCGCGACGATGATCAGCGTTTCATTGGTGCCGTGCTTCGAAACCGAACGGACCAAATGAGGAACGGCGAACATCCCCAGCACAAACCAGGCCCCCACGACCACTGCCAGCTTACCTGCGGCCTTCAGTAGATCGAGGGTCCCGACTTCGGAAGTCAACGCGATGTTCGTCAAGGCGACGAGCATCAAGATTGCCACCAGATCTTCAACGATCAGAATGCCAAACACATTCTCGGCAAATTTCTTCTTCTTAAGACCGAGTTCATCAAGAGCTTTGATAATGATCGTCGTGGACGAAATCGAAATCATGCAGCCAAGAAAAATGCTCTCGATCGTGGTCCAACCCAGCCATTGCCCGAGGGCGTAACCCAAAAGTGCCATGCTCGTGGTTTGGACGATAGCGGTAAAACCCGCAGAACCTCCAACTTTAGCCAGGCGGCGAAAACTAAATTCAAGGCCGAGGGAGAACATAAGAAAGATGACGCCCAGCTCGGCCCAGGTTGTGATGTTGGGCAAATCTGATATGGATAACCAGCTCGGGGTATGAGGACCGACAATAAAACCGGCCAAAATATAGCCCAAAACAACGGGTTGTTTGATTCTCTGAAACACAAAGGTCACGATTGCAGCGACCCCGAGTATTATGGCGAGATCATGGATCAGGGAAGGAAGGTGCATGACTCTTGCCTCTATAACAGCAGCCATCAAACGGAAGGGATCACGGCGTCTTCTATTAGTAGCAGCCTCGACCCTTGTACGACAAGTCCTTTACAGGATTTGCCGCTCGATTCACAGCCAGGAAGGGGCTTGTCCAAATTTTAAAGAAAGAGCCGGAGAGTCCATTATTGTTGAAAACGATCGTGTTGATCGCTTAATCCCAGGAGTCAGGACAGCAATGTCGGGGCGCCTCGAGATTTTATGTACGGGTAGGATTATCCCGTCTTGAGCTCTCAGGCTGGCTCAGTTAGTTTAGAAAGAAGTTTTAAGCCAGTAGGGAGCCCCGACCATGCAAGACCTTCCCGTCATCAATATCAAAGCCTTGATCGACCGGAGCGACCGCGCGACCGTCGCGACGGAAATTCGGGCGGCTTGTATCGACAAGGGATTTTTCTACATTGTGGGCCACGGTGTCGATCCCGGACTGGAGCAAAAACTCGAGGCCCTAAGTGGTCAGTTCTTCGAGTTGCCGGAAGCGGAAAAACTAACATATAGAATGGCTATGGCGGGGCGCGCCTGGCGTGGATTTTTTCCTGTCGGTGGCGAACTGACTTCCGGCAAACCCGATTGGAAGGAGGGCCTTTATTTTGGCGAGGAACATGAGGACGATCACCCCCTGGTCCTGGCCCAGACACCCCTTCATGGCAAAAATCTCTTTCCTGATCTCCCCGAATTCAAAGCCACGGTTTTGCAGTATCTTCAGGTCATGACGGATCTCAGCCATCGCCTTATGGAAGGCATCGCTTTGAGCCTGGGTCTGGATGAACATTATTTCTTTCAGCACTTCACCTCGGACCCCACGATACTCTTTCGTATTTTTCATTATCCCCCACCACCTCCGGGGACGACTGTCTGGGGCGTGGGCGAACACAGCGACTATGGACTCCTGACGATCCTGAAACAGGATGATGTGGGCGGCCTGGAAGTGAAGACCAAAACGGGTTGGATCGAGGCTCCTCCCCTTGCCCATGCCTTTGTCTGCAACATAGGCGATATGCTCGACCGTCTCACGCGAGGCCTCTATCGTTCAACGCCGCATCGGGTTCAAAACAAAACGCAGCGCGAACGTTGTTCCTATCCCTTCTTCTTTGATCCAAGCTTCAAGGCTCAGATCAATGCTCTGCCCGTTAAGCTCGAACTCTTCTCGCAGGCCACTCAGGAGGCGCGTGAAGTGCGTTGGGACAAAAGTGATGTCCATGCCTTCAGCGGGACCTACGGCGATTACCTTCTTGGAAAAGTCGACAAAGTTTTTCCGGATCTGAAGGATTCAGCCAAAGTGTAGCAGGCAAAGTCCCTCTTTTCATTTGGGCATTTTTCTCTTTCCGTTCGATTCCCTGACCGCCAAAGCCTCGAAATGTACCCAGTATTTCTCTAGAGGCTCACTCGCTAAGTCTCCGCATTTGATCTTCATTCTTGCGCCCTTAGCCGCTTTACTCAATGCTAGGCAAAGGGACTTGGAAAACCGTCAGGAATGCGGAGGACTCGCGATGTATCATCTCGGACTAGTGGGAAATTGCCAGATTTCTGGACTCGTCGATCACGAAGGCGCCCTCACCTGGCTCTGTATGCCAAGACCAGACAGCGCTCCCGTCTTTGGCAGCCTTCTCGATGACGAAGGTGGCCATTTCATCGTCAAACCTATCGATCACGGCACCATTCATCAAAGCTACCGCACCAATACCGCTATTCTCGAATCGGAATGGCGAATCAACGACGAGCAGAGTTTTAGAGTAACCGATTTCTGCCCCCGCTTTGAACAGCATGGCCGCAGCTTTCGGCCAGCAACATTCATTCGCATCGTCGAACCCCTCCATGGCAATTCACGCATCAAATTGCAATTCAAGCCGATCAAGGGTTGGAGCAAAGAGCCGGTAAAGCCTGAGCGAGGCAACAGCCATCTCCGTTTTCCAATGGAGGACGGCGTCCTTCGGCTGGTCACCAACATGCCCCTGACTTACCTCCTTTCCGAACAGGAATTTCTGCTGCAGGAGCCGCTCTACTTCGCAGTGCTTTGGGACATGCCCCTCGAAGACGATCTGAAAGAGGTCTGCACTCAGTTTCTCGAAAAGACTGAGGACTACTGGCGAACCTGGGTCAAACATGCTTCGATCCCAACGCTTTTTCAAGGTTCGGTCATTCGCTCAGCCATCACTCTTAAACTTCATTGTTACGAAGATACCGGAGCGATCCTTGCCGCGACTACGACCAGCCTCCCCGAGCACCCCGGAGCGCCGCGCAACTGGGACTACCGTTACTGCTGGCTCCGCGACACCTTCTTTACACTCAGCGCCCTCTTCCATTTGAGTCACTTTGAGGAGATGGAGGGCTTCATTCGTTTCGTGATGAATATTGTCGACTACCACAAGGACCTGGCTCCGGTGTACACCATCGACAAACAACTGCCCATCCCCGAAGAGACGATGGATAACTGGCGAGGCTACAAGGATTCACGTCCGGTGCGCATACGCAATGCGGCCGCCACACAGATTCAAAATGATGTTTACGGCGAGCTGGTCTTGACCCTGGCGCCTATCTATCGCGACGAACGCTTTCATCATCTTCGCAATGCCCACCTTGAAAAAATGCTGCTCTGGCTCGGCGAGAAATGCATTCAGAGCATTGGGCAACCGGATGCGGGACTCTGGGAGCTGCGCGGAATGAAGCAGGAGCACACCTTCACCAACATCATGTGTTGGGCGGGACTCGATCGCATCGTGAAAATTCTGGAACTGAGGTCCTTTCCCAGCGCCGATCCCACTGCGCTTGACCGTTTCCGTCAGCATCGCGAACGCGCGGCAAACCGGATCAGGGCCGCGACTATCGATGGCATCGTGCGTAACGGGCCGGAGGATGATTCCTACGATGCCTCTGTCCTTCTCCTCCCGATTCTTGGATACCCGGACCCAGAGGTCTGCCTGACAACGACGATAGGCATCGCCAAGGCTCTCGCATCGTCAGAAGCGGAAGGCCAGTCGTACTATCTCTATCGTTACAAACGTCAGGATGATTTCGGCCAACCGGAAAGCGCTTTTCTTATTTGTTCCTACTGGCTCGCCCAGGCCTGGGCGTCTTGCGGCAAGAAAGAGGAGGGACTGAAGGTTCTGGACCAACTGCGAGAATGCGCGAACACTCTCGGCCTATTGCCTGAGCATTGGGACAACGTCAACAAACGGCATCTCGGCAATTTCCCGCAAACCTATTCGCACGTAGGGCTTATAAACGCGGCTTTCGCAGCGAGTCCGGCGTGGATCGATGTCCTCTAGGATTTAACCTGTCTAAAACTTCGATTGAAAAAAGAATCCAGATCGGAAAACCGATCTGGATTTTTTCAATGCAACTCGATATTGGAGAAGGAGAAGACAGAGAACCTATTAAGCCCGTACACCGGTTTTCGAGTAGGTAAACGGAGGACGTGAACCCGAAACCATGTTGGCCGCTGTGATCCCCGCTGTTGTCTGGCTCGTGAGGAAGGCAAACGCAAAGGCCGCTGCGTTCAACACACCGTAATGGGCCGCTTCATCGGCTGAAGTACCGCCCATAAACTGAATCGCATCACGATCGTTGAATGACGCGAGGATGCCATGGTAAGCATTCGCGGCATTCATCTCACGTTCGGCTGCGACTTGCAGTACAGCCAAAAGACCTGTGGTCCCCGAAAGCGTGGCGATACCGGGATAGTGATCGGTATAAGTCGTACCGGCGATCGTTTCGACTGGAGTCACTGCCGTAGTCGCTTTGTTAGTATTGATCCGGGCGACGATCGCATCCCGGTGAGCGATATGGTGACCAAGAAACTCTTTCGCGACAGCGAGGAGTGAAGGAGCGAGAGCGCTGACCGACGAAGCCCAGATCGCATCACCGAGGCTAGCTGCGGCTGAGTAAATCGCAATAGCTTCATGCTCGAGTGCCAGAGCCGCGTTGTAGCTATTCGCGTCCGCGATCATTTGAGCGGGCGTTAGAATTGTCGATGCTGCGACGGCTTTGTCGTTATTACTGCTGCCACAGGCCCACGCAACGGCTGCCGAGGCGGTAATGAGACCAAAATTCTGAAGCCAGACGCGGCGGGACTCAGCTTCGACGCTGGTTTCTTTGCCTTCCTGAACCTGATCGACAAGACTTTGCAGATTATAAAGCGTTTCTTTTTTAGACATTAAATGTCCCTTTCACATTCTTCATGGAAGATCTCGACTGACGTATTACGAGCAGCCTAGATGGAGATGAATGCGGAGTCAGATTTAGCTAAGCTAAACTCACCACAGGCTTGGTCCTAAGACTTTGACTGTACACAACATAGTTTATAAAAACTAAATTTTACCCTTTCTGTCAGAGATTTTACATTTGTCAATCAACCAATACTGTGAGTCGTTTCAGTTAGCTTGTATTCCAAGGGTCACAAATAACCGCGCGCCTGCAGCGAAAAGAGTTCTGCATAGCGGCCCTTGGCCGCGAGCAGACTCTGATGCGTACCCTCCTCAACCAGACGACCGCCTTCAATCACCACGATATGATCGGCGATACGGACCGTTGGAAAACGGTGCGAAATCAGAATTGTCGTTCGACCTTTGGCGAGTATCTGAAAGCGTTCAAAGATTTTCTGTTCGGCTTCCGCATCGAGCGCCGCCGTCGGTTCATCCAAAATCAGAATATCGGCTTCTTCCCGGACGAAAGCGCGGGCGAGCGCTATTTTTTGCCACTGGCCGCCCGAGAGGTCGACACCGTTGCTGAACCAACGCCCGAGCATCGTATCGAGCCCGTCGGTCATACCTTTGAGGATTTCCTCGGCTCCGACCCGGTCGACGGCCCGATGAACGCGTGGCTCATCTTCAAGATGTTGCACGCTCCCCATACCGATGTTTTCCCTAAGACTAAAATGGTATTGATTGAAATCTTGAAAAATGACTCCAATCCTTTTTTGAAGCTCCATCGTATCCCAGGCTTCAAGATCTTTACCGTCGAGTAGAATATTCCCTTCACTCGGCGTGTAGAGACCACAAAGCAGCTTGATAAACGTGGTCTTCCCGGCCCCGTTGTGTCCGACCAAAGCCAAAGACCTGCCCTCGGGGATATAGAGATTGATATCGCGGAGAGCCCAAGTGTCACGCCCCGGATAACGAAAACCGACATTTTGAAAGCGGATCCCCCGTTCAGCGATAGTCAGAAGATTCTTTGACACCGCTTTCATCCGTGCGACCGAGATTTCGAGGAAACTGAATAGATTCGACATGTAGAGGTTGTGTTCATACATACCGCCGATCGCCGTGAGACAGCTTTGAAAAGCCTGCTGCCCCTGACGAAACGCGATCACATAAAGAGTGAGGTTACCGAGACTCAATTCGCCCCGGGCGGCCTGAATCGCCATGATCAGATAGCAGCCATAGAAGGTGATGGTCGCCAGGAGTGAGAGGAGATAAGCCCAGACCGAACGCTTAACCGAGAGATCCTTGTCCTCATTGTAAAACTGTTCGGTTAACTTTTTGTAACGGCCGAGGAGCATAGGCCCAAGACCCAGAACCTTCACCTCTTTCACATGCTCGTCATTCGCGAGGACATATTCGATGTAATTGAGCTTCCGGGACTCCGCCGAGCGCCAGTTCCTCAAGCGAAAGGCCGCATGCGAAAAACGCATTTCAACGATCGTCGCCGGCAGGGCAGCGAGAACCAATCCAAGCACGGCCCAGCCACTAAAAGCAAAGAGCAGAACAACATAGGAACTTAAAGTCAAAACATTCTGCAGGAGCTGCAGGGAGTCGGTTACCATCGAAAGAGGACGTGACGACGCTTCCCTCCGGGCCCTGGTGAGTTTGTCGTAGAATTCCGAGTCTTCAAAATGGCTGAGGTCAAGCGTCACCGCTTTTTCAAGAATCAGAATATTGACGTCTGCGCCAAGCCTTGCCCCCAAAAGGGACCGGAGGAGGAACAAACTGCGCTGCACCATGGCCTGCAGAGCAATCAACCCGAACTCGGTAAGCACCCAATTGATTGTGAGATCGTGAGATTTCGCCACAATGTTGTCAATGATTAGCTTACCGACATAAGCGATACTCAAGGGAAGAACAGCGGAAATGAGGGTTAAAATACCGATCGCGATGCTGATGCGAGGCGAAGACTTCCAGGCCAGCTTCAGACTCCGGGGGGTATGTACAAAACTGCTCTTCAAGGTCTTCAGATCCCATGAATACCAGGGCTTCGCGTCGCCTTTGACCATGCTCAAACCTCCGAGATTTAGCGCTTTAATCATAGAGGAATAATCGGGCCTTGTACAGAAGAGCCACGCTCAGGAATTTGCCGAAATCCTACAGGTTCCCGCCTGGTTTTCCTCTTATGGATTTCAAGTGATCGGTGCTAAAGTCCTCCTTTCGCGTTTTATCCTGGCCCGTCATTCCATTCGATTCGAGAACAGGTGCCATAAAAGTAGAGATGCGAGAGCATCAGATAGGAAGCGGGCGATGAATGAGCGCATGCTGTCGCAACTCCCGAGGCTACTCGATGAATTGTCCGAGTCGGGCTGGGCCCTCATGCCGCAGGCGATCGACGATATCGACTCCTCCGCGCTCGCCAGCGATCTCGATCGCCAATGGAGCGAAGGCCGCTTCAAAAACGCTCACGTCGGACAAGGGTTCGAGCAGTCTGAGCATAAGAAAATCCGTTCCGATAAAATCCATTGGCTGGGTGATGATGATCCCGAACTTTCGATTCAGTATTGGCTGAACGAAGTGAAAGATCTGACCACTGCGCTCAACGAAAACCTCTTTCTTTCTCTGAGCGCGTACGATTGCCATTTTGCCTGCTACGATCCTGGAGATTTCTATCAAAAACACAGGGATCGCTTTCGCAACAATCCCGAGCGCATCCTCAGCGTTATACTTTTCCTCAATAAAGACTGGCTGACGAAGGATGCTGGAGAACTCCTTATTTTTGACGACGAGAACCCCGAGCGCATCGTTGCAGAAATCAAACCCGAAAACGGGTCTATGGTCATATTCCAGAGCGACAAGATTTTTCATGAAGTCCGGACCACGAAAAGGCGGCGCTTGTCGCTCACGGGATGGCTCAAGTCGAGCCCACGCTTCTAAATATTTCTTTATGGCGAAGTCCTTATCGCCGGTCTAAAACGCTGGACTCTGGACTTCTCGTTCAGACCATCCGTGATTTTGTTGTTTTGGAAGAGGCCGCCTTTGAAAAAGCGGGCCTGACAGACGACGGCGGTCGAGCGCCCGCTCAACGGCCAAAAGGTTTTGAAATTTGATTCATGTACGACGTTTTACGATCGCCAGACGTAGCGTGGCACGAGCATGAGCAGAACGCCAATCAATGCCATCCATACACGGGAATGGACAAAATACGGATAGACCATCAGTACAAAACCGGTAGCAATCCACGGAACTTTTGCGAGCCGCTTTCCATAACGGAAATAGATCAGGCCGAAGGTACTAAAGATGAGCGACAGTATGATATTTCCAACATCCAAATCCATAAGGGCCTCGCCACGATAGTTCGTCTTAAAATCGGGAAGGGGTGCCCCGTAAGACCGAGGCCTAGCTTATGCGCTCCGTCCCCACATGTAAATCTTTGGAATCGGGCCGACTGACTTTCCCAACGAACGTTCGAGCAGAAAAGACGGATGATCCCTTTCGATAAGTGGAAAGCGTTTGAAATGCCAATTCAGCAATCGATTCGCTGATTTGCGTAATTCCTTAACCATCGACCCCGCCGCTTTTGAGCTGCATACCGGACATTTGTGTGCCAAGATCAACCCGTGAATAGGGAAGCAGCAGAACTGTGTTAACGATTACAATGAATTGCAGTAGAATCACCAAAGTGCTATGCATGGCATCTGCTTAATCTCATGGAAATGAGAGCGGGGGACCCATATTTGGGGCGAATCGTTTTTAACTAAACGTAGAGTACTCTTCGACTCGAGCTCGACAGCTAACCTCGCATGCGACGAAGAGGAATTTTTCAGTAGGATGAGACCTACGAGATTACTCCCGGACCCCAATAATCTGAGGAAATGTGAATGTCGGCTTCGTCTCTTCCTGAAGATGCCAGTTCCAAAAAAACGGCTGGCCAACTTGCTGTCACGACACTTGGTGCGCTCGGCATCGTATTCGGCGATATCGGAACGAGTCCACTCTACGCTTTGCGCGAATGTTTTCATGGCACGCATGGTATCTCTTTGAATCCGGCCAACATCTATGGCGTTCTTTCCCTCATCGTCTGGGCTTTGATCCTCGTTATTTCGGTGAAGTATCTCATCTTTGTAATGCGCGCCGATAACAAAGGCGAAGGCGGTATCCTTGCGCTCATGTCACTGGCCTACGAGAAAAAACAAGTCAGCTCTAAGATGCGGCTCAACCCCATTTTAGGCATCGGTTTATTTGGAGCGGCACTTCTTTATGGAGATGGCATCATCACGCCAGCCATCTCGGTTTTGGGAGCTGTTGAGGGACTCAAGATTGCCACGCCTTACTTCGAGCCATTTGTCGGCGTTATCACTTTTACTATTCTCATCGCGCTCTTTCTCGTTCAGAAAAAGGGAACCGCCAGCATCGGTCGAGCGTTCGGTCCGGTCATTCTACTTTGGTTTGTCGTCCTGGCTGTCCTTGGCGTTAAAGGAATTCTCGATGAACCTTCGGTTCTCCTTGCATTTAATCCACAGTATGGCTTTCAGTTTCTTCTCGACAATTCCTGGCACGGCTTTATCGTACTGGGGACTGTATTCCTCGTAGTGACCGGCGGAGAAGCACTCTACGCGGACATGGGACATTTCGGGCGAGCTCCGATTCAGTTTGGATGGTTTTGCGTCGCACTCCCTGCCCTCCTCCTGCAGTATTTCGGCCAGGGCGCCTTGCTCCTCAAGACCCCTTCGGCAGTTGAGAACCCTTTCTACCTCCTGGCACCGAGCTGGGCCCTTTACCCGCTGGTTATCCTCGCGACACTTGCAGCCGTGATTGCTTCACAGGCTTTGATCACGGGCGCCTTCTCCATGAGTCACCAAGCGGTGCAGCTTGGTTATCTACCGCGTATTGAAATACGCCATACTTCGTCGCGCGAAATGGGACAGATTTATGTGCCATTGATAAACTGGCTCCTTTGCATCGGAACATTGTATCTTGTTTTTGAATTTCAGACTTCCAGTCGTCTGGCTGCCGCCTATGGCATCGCCGTGACTGCAACGATGGTGATCACAACAGTCCTCACCTATATCGTCATGCGAAGACGCTGGAATTGGAGTCGGCTCGTCGCCCTCCCCTTCCTCGCTCTTTTCTTTACGATCGACATTGCCTTTTTTGGAGCGAACGCCTTTAAGATCCTCGATGGTGGCTTCGTGCCCCTGGTCATCGGCGCCGTGATCTTCGCTCTGATGACAACTTGGAAGAAGGGACGAATCATTCTCTCCGAACGCCTCCAGGAACTGTCGATTCCTCTCGATCGCTTCATCAAACACATCGTGCCGGAAGTGAAGGGCAAGTCGCCAGGCACCGCGGTTTTCATGACCGCGAACTTTGGTATAACGCCGCCGGCGCTCCTCCAAAACGTGACTCATAACCAGGTTCTTCACGAGAACATCGTCCTCTTTACGATCTCAACCAAGCCCGTCCCGCACGTTCCTGATGCAGAGAGGGTTCAGGTGAAGTTCATCGGCGACAACTTCTATACAGTCGTCGTTCATTACGGTTTCATGGATTCGCCTAACGTTCCTGAGGCGCTTCAGCTCTGTTCGCAACACGGCCTTCTAATCGAATCGAAGCGCACCATATTCTTCCTCGGTCGCGAAACGCTGATCGCGACGCATCGCCCAGGTATGGCGATCTGGCGAGAGCACATCTTTGCCTTTATGGCACGCAATGCGCAGCGTGCGACGGACTACTTCCAGATTCCCTCGAACCAGGTGGTGGAAATCGGTACTGTGGTCGAGCTTTAATCTCGAACTAAATTCTCAATCCAATAAAAACAAATAAAAAAAACCCGATGGCCAATGGTCATCGGGTTTTTCTATCTATGCGGAGAACTTAGCGAGCGACGCTTTTGTTGACGCTCTTTTGAGTCTTAACACTGGCGGTGTGAAGTTTTTTCTTCGCGATTGCAGCGTGTTTACGGCTCGATTTTTTTGCCTTAGCTACAGTTTTGTGAGCTTTGTGGCTAACTTTTTTCGCTTTTACTTCAGCTTTTGCGGCTGGAATAGGAGCTGTTGTGGTTTGGCTAGCGGGTGCCTGATTCATAGGAGTAGGCGACAGGTCAGAAGGTTTTGCTTGAGAAAAAGCAGTGGAACTCAAGAGGACAGCAGCAACGCAAAAGCTAACGAGTTTCATAATATTCTCCATCGATTTATTCTCTAGTTGACGTGACCTCTGTCACGAACGAAAGGTTAGACGGAATGGAGTTCGATCGGGTTCGATTTTTTTAAAATAATTCTAAAGTTTTGTGAAGGATCCCAGCCCCTGCTGATTTATTGACAGGGATTACGAAGATCGAAGTATTGTGTTCACCGCCTATTCATAAAACGGACATTCAAACATTAGTTCTTATAGACGGATCGTGGGTGCTACTTTACGAATGAAGAATTGGCACCAACATACTCAAGGGACCTATTGGAAAGATCCTATCAGTGGTTTTCCGCTGGATTTTGATCAAGCAAAAAGCACGATTATCCCTGAGGGTATGATTTGCGGAAAAATTGGGAACGATTCGGGAGCACTCAGTTCTGACAACTACCTTTCGCTCGGACCGGAATGCGTCGTGAACAAGAAATGGCAGTGGCCCTGCAACCCGCCTCTTCCTCCGACCTGCAGTGCGGGTTACATTGAATCGGATATCACTCTGGATACTTTCGGCGGCGAAACGGACAACCTGTCTGTGCCCGTCTTCGGACAGCGTTGGATTCGTTACTGCTCGAAAAAGAAATAAGGAAAGTAATGAAAAAGCCGCTCGATTTTGCAATCGAACGGCTTTCGGATCTTTAAATCTGCTGGACCACATTACCCGCCTATCGAACTTTTTTCCTCCAGCAGCCGGCCATAAATCTTCATGAGATCAGTCTGTTAGTTGCTATGTAAAAATATCATCCAGATCGCTTTCGTTGGAAAGTTTCCTCCAGGAGTTTCCTCCGCAAAGCTAAGGCAAGGGTGGAGGAAAAAAGAGTTTCCTCCATCAATCGATACTGACGAATGAAATCAAACGACTCGCAGGCAAAGTTATCTTCGGAAAGGGGTTTATAACCACAGCTACTTTAACTTTCTGCTCACGATGAGATTTATTGTAATCATATGATATTTAGGAATATTTATAATGATTTGTTAATGATGAATAACCGGTTCAGGCCCACTCTTTTTAAATAGTGTAGAGAGGTTGGCGAAGACTTCAGAGAACAGCTCTGCCGCTGGACCATCCGCCTCAATTCGAATCCTGCCATTTGCCGTCCGATCGATGCTTACCGAACGCATCAGGGCTATTAGGATCTCCTTCGTATCCTTCCATTCAGGCGCCTGCTCTATCGCAGGCAAAGGTGGGCCGTTTTCTGCCTCCGCTTTCGGACTGACAGATGTCGCCGTGTCCGCAGCATCCTCGATCAAACCCGCTGGAATTTCCTCCAAATTCAACTCAGTATCAAGGTCTTGAGCATCCAAGATCGTCTCGGAGCTAGCGAAGGTCGTCACCGCGGCTTTAATCTGATTCATAAAGCTCGTCGATTGGTCAAACAAAACCTCGTCCTTTCCCTCATCGAGCAGAGCGCTGAATACGGCTCTTTTATTGGCAATGAGTTCCGTGATGCGTGCTTCAATCGTGTTTTGAGTCACCAGATTGAAGACCTGGATGTTCTCGCTCTGGCCTATTCGATGAATCCTAGCAATTCTTTGTTCAAGGACAGCGGGGTTCCAAGGTAGCTCGAAGTTTATGCATACGGATGCAGCTCTCTGAAGGTTCAATCCAACCCCTCCGGCATCCGTTGCGAAGAAGACCCTGACCCTTGGCTCGTCATGAAACCTGACGATGTTTTCGGTCCGGCGTGCTTGGTTCTCAGAGCCCGTGAAAAAGACCGCCTCGGCTCCCTGCAATTGAAGCAGATCGGAAATCGCCCAGTGAGCGAGACGCAAAGCCTTGCGCCACTGACTGAAAACTACGATTTTTAAGTCTGGTTGAGAAAGCAAACCCTCGATCAGATTGCGGAATATCCCTAGCTTAGGCGAAAACAACTCCTTCAAGATCTTTTCGGTCGGCGATTTTTTTGCAATGGACTCCCAATACCCCTCAAATTCATACTGAGCCAATCCGTTTGAAACGATTCGCATTTTGGTAAGGCTGCTCATGAGCCGCAGATGCTGCTCTGGAGTCAGTGGTCTTTTTTCTGCGATCGCCATAAGCTGCGAGACTATCGCTGCCAATTCCCGATGGACTTCCAGCTGTTCGTCCGTCGGATCGACCAGTATCAGCGAATCCGTCCTATCCGGCAATTGGCTCAGGACTTCCTTCCGAGTCCTTCGTAGGAAATACGGTTCAATACGTTGACGTATGAGATTTAATCCGCGGACGCTTTTATGCCCTCTTCCATGTTCGCTACTAACGGTAGTTTCGGCATTGAGTCTCCAATGAGGACCGAAGGCATGGCTATCAATCCAGTCCATGAGCGAGGCGAATTCACTGAGACGGTTTTCCATGGGAGTCCCGGTCAATATAAGACGGAAAGGCGGTTCTAATCGCTTAATGGTTTTAGCGGTCTGGGTTGCGAAATTTTTTATACGCTGCGCTTCATCAAGGATCACCGCATCAAACTCATGGCGAGGAAAATTGTCAAAGTCTCGTGTCACCAGTTCGTAATTGATCAGGAGGACTTGAGCCTCGCTTGCATAAATAGCCTCGCGTTCGAACGCAGTACCGTCCACTATTTTCACGTTCCGGCCAGAGACGAGAGACCATTCCCTCCGCCATTGGCTCTTAAGCGAAGCGGGACAGATGACAGCCACGCGTTTGACAATTCCGGTATTGAGCAGGCATTCCGCCCAAGCTATGCCCTGAGTGGTCTTGCCGAGACCCATATCATCGCCCAATAGGAATCGCCCGCAACTCAAGGCGCTTAGAACCCCTTCTCGTTGATAGGGATAGAGTTTGAGTGGCAGCGAATCGATGATTGATTCGAATGACGCCGAATGATTTGCATAAGCGGCTCGCCAGTGCACTCGATCGATTTCGCGCTGAATCATTCCAGGCACGGCCGGGTCGAGGGTAAGGTTTCGGCTCTTCCCAATTCGATCGCTAAGTCGATTCAATAGAGTCAGCCGCTCCATCGGACTTTGCGATTCTATAGGGACAAGTTGCCAGAAGGAGCCGTTTGGCCTTGAGAAAAACTCAATAAGACCCTTGGGTGGATAACGGCGTCCCCGCGCTGCCACTACAAAATAAAGCCCATCCAATGGATCTTCGACTTTTTTGAGCCCCAAGGGTGGTGCCCAAAGCAGTCTCGCTCCTGTCAGCGATTCGATCGAATGCATGAGCTGCTTTTCAAGCCTAGGTTTAGCAAAGTTCTCGTGGTAAACGGCGGCGATATGTTTGCAGAAGCTCAAGGTGTTCTTAGCAAAATCAGGACAGGAACAACTGCCCTTGAGGCCCGGACTGCCCCAGATTAGGATTTCGTAGGGGCGAAGTTTCTCGCGAAACCGCCGAACTCTATAGATTCCGTAGAGCCCGCTTTCCGGACGGGCCCCAATGCGGAGTCCTTCCTTCTCAACTACGGCGATTCGTGATAGGAGTGCCTCGAGGGCTGATTGCAGTAGAATAAAGTCCCCAGAGGAATACTTGCTCATAAGGTGATCCAGAACGAATTCAACTGGTATCTTAGCGGTTCGATCGACGGCCATATCTCTGAGAACCCGATAAGCCTCAAGCTCGAAACAGCCTTGATTTTTGCTTGGTTCTGAATCCAATATTTCATCTTCGATAATGATTTTAAATCGAAAACTATCGTCAAGCCACGAGGGGAGGGTCGATAGGAGGAGTTGCCTTTGCTTACTGCGTTTTTTACTCCTAAGTATGGTCATGAACATCAGCAAAATGGCCAGTACATCCGTTTCCAGCAGCATAGAATCGGCAAGGATGTGACCTTCGGGGAGTAGAAGTAGGGTGGCATCGATCTTAGCTTTATTTTTCTTATAAATGCTCGCGTGTAACGTTCCGGAGGAATCGATAGAATCAATGATAACTCCGCCATCGGCAAGCAGGCGATGAGCAGGGGACAGATTTTTGCGTCTGAATCGTTCCCATAACGTCGTAGCATCTCGCGACCTTGATGAAAGCTGCATAGATTGAGAATTCCATGAACTTGAAAATTCAGGGCTTTCGTTTTCTTTGTCTGTCACTATACGCTTTTTCAACTTGGCCTCCATTGGGAATGGGCTTGAATATAGTTCGTGTACTCAAGAAATAAGAGAGACTTTAGTCCTTAAGAGGGAGCTGAAGCCAGCGCCGGTTAGCCAGTTTACAGGCGGCTTCGCCGGAATACACTTATGTCAAAGAACTCGCTTTTTTTCGTACAAATGCCATGGTTCCTCCGAAGAAGAAGGTATTCTTAGCAAGCAAGTGCTTGTTGTGCAATAAAATATAAAAGGCACAACATCTGGCCGGAACTTGCTTAAAAAAGGGAATGGACTTCGTTTTATTTGAAAAATAGATAAACCCAGTTTATGATAATAACTCATTGATATTATATGATTATTTAATCAATTAAAGATTTCGTTAATTATGCCGATAAGACAATAGTTGCTAAAAACGCAACATATTGTACAAAGAAGAAGGGAGTGGTTGGGTAGGGGAGGCGGTCTCTTTGAGTTCAAAGCAGTACGATCAGTCACATCTTGTAGCAAAGAGACGGTGCTCGAACCTGAGAGATTTCTTAGACGGGTTTGAAGTAGCAATTGGTCGCGTCTATCAAAGGGCCAGTGAGGAATCAGGAGAATCTCAAGCCGTACGCCGCTCAATTGGATCCAAAGATATAGCAGGAGTGATTCTTCAAGGGACCCTTAACTACGACCGCTGCGAGACGAAGCTAGGTTTTCGAAAAATTGCAATCGAAGCTTCGTTTAAAGAACTTACCGTGTCTTCTGAAGACGGGACGCAATGTGCATTGAGCGATGTCCAGGTACGGATTGTAATTAAAGACCTTGCGTCTGGAGGGAAGATGATTGTGGTGAGCTACTACAAGCTTTATTCCGAAGAAGAAAAAGAAGGGCTTCAAGAGGTGGATTATGAAAAAATTTGGTGACAAAATACTTCAAGAAAAATATGCAAATTATCACATCGACGATTTTTGCGTAGGACGCTGGGAGCAAATTGTTGGCTCAGATATGCCCTATAAAGTTGAGGATGGTATAAGCATTCTTTTGCAGAATCCTCCTATTGTTCGTTGTAATGTCTGTGGAGCCCAATTTTTTGTTGAAGGCTTTGAGAAACGTATGTTGCGTTCCTTGGTCCATATTATGCTTTTCGATCACCGCCCTTTAAATGCAAGTCATATTCGTTTTGCCCGCTCTTTTGCTGGGCTGACTCAAACGGAAATTGCTAACGAGCTTGATATTCGCAAAGAGGCAATGTCACGTTATGAATCTCGAAAAGAGCCTCAACCTATGCAGCCTGGTGAACAAGTTCGTTTTAAGTTACTGCTGATATCAAAGTTGGGTTTCGATATTCCCAGGGATGCGCAGCTTTGGAAAGCAGACAAGGCAAGCCTTTTAACTGCAACGGATTCTTTAGTTCGAAAAATTGATGCTAGAACATTGGCAGCGGAAGCTTCCTGAACGCTATAAATAACCGTCAAGGAATGTGTGTAGCTGGGAACTTTACAAACCAAGGTCGGTTTCGCAAAGTAGAATCCCCCTGTTTCAGGAAAGTTTCCTCCAGGAGTTTCCTCCGCATTGCTTTTGCAAGGGTGGAGGCTTACTTTGCGGCGAATGCGGAAGGAAAGCGCCGACTCATCGAACTGATCTCATCGAACTGATCTCATCGAACCGGGTTTTGAGGAGCGGAACCTTGCGATATGAATTGAAAAAGCCGTTTGACGATGAGCCAAACGGCTTTTTCAAGAGATTCCTGGTGGAGAGTAGGAGGGTCGAACTCCTGACCTCTAGAATGCAAATCTAGCGCTCTACCAACTGAGCTAACCCCCCAGGAAGCATTGTTATGCAACAATCCGAAATCACGGGCAAGCTCTTTTTGCAAAAACTTTCCTAAGTCGCTTTGGCGAATCATGGTCAGAGTGCTGATTTGCGGATTCTGAATCTACAAAGTGACGCTACAAGACTTGATTTGCCGGCTTTTGAAGATTTTCTATGCAGAGAGAGCTAAACCTTATCGGATTTTCTCAAAAAATGAAACGCTCCCCACATTTCTGCTTGCAAGGAATCTCACCTTAGGGCAATTATTGTGACCTCTGGGGGGTTAGCTCAGTTGGTAGAGCGCTAGATTTGCATTCTAGAGGTCAGGAGTTCGACCCTCCTACTCTCCACCAGTCTTGACCCTGCACTAAAGCTATCAGATCATCCAACGGTGAAAGATAGTTGTAGTGCAGGGTTTCTCGTTTTAGCAGAACGTTGGATAAGAGAATTTTTGCAAGTTCTGCTTTCGTCATCAAATCCATATCCATCCTTTGGTAATCACGGACTTTTGTCAGGAGTTGGATGATCTTCAGCCCTTGGTCGAATGTCTTCGCGTCCGCATGGCAACTGGCGGCGATTTCGATGTTATGCTGACTGATCTTCTCGCGTGCGAGCGAGATCCAATCGTCGTGTTCCGCCTGACTGATTTTGCCATTCTTCAGTAGCTCACCCAGCCGCAGCATCTTCTCTTTGGTCTCAGCGACCTCCTTTCGGAGACGCTGGATACTCTCGTCCGTGTATGCGTTCAGGTGATCCATTGAGATTTTAAACTGTTCGATGAACTGCGCCAGGGTCTTTTCGGTGAGGCACGCGAACGGTTTAAATGCTTCACTCAATTGGATGTGTATATCTTTCTGTTTGACTCGTCTGCTATGGGCCACGCACTGCTTGTTTGCGCAGCGGTAGTAGATATAGGTTTTCCCGTTCGACTTGTCGACGGTCTCCGCCTGTGATGCGGTGACGACATTCGAAGCAATGAATCACCCCCATGAAAGGCTTCTGGAGCGCGCGCTTCTTATCATTCTTTGCATGCTGGGAGGCCTGGATTCCATGGATCTTTTGGCAATCTGTCCATAGTTCCTTGGATACCAAAGCTTGGTGATTGCCTGGTCTCAAGCGCTCTTTTGTTTTCATAATTCCGTAATAGAACGGATTCTTCAGAACTTTTTCCATGGCCTTCCAGGTCCTGTTCTGGACAGTACTGCGATTGAACTGCTCGATCAGCATCGGCATGGAGTAATTGCCAGTGGCATATAGTTCAAAAACCTTTTTAACCGCAGGACCTTCAACAGGGTCCACGATGACTACCGCCTTCTTTGAAGGTAAATCTGTAACGTTGAGGTATCCAAGTGGGGCTTTGTGATTCCAGTAGCCTTCTTCTTCCCGCTCGTTTAGCCCTTTCTTGATCTCAACCTTGAGGTTATCTATGTAATATTTTGCCAAAATCGTAGAAAGATAAGAGCGCATTTTCTCAGCAGGTGGAGAGCTGGCATCGATTTTAAGACTCTCACGCGTGAAATGGAATTTGACACCGAAGTCATCGATCAACTCTTCAACGATGACCGCCGATTTGAATCCACGTACAGCACGGTCTACTTTATCGAAAACGATTGGCCTCAGGATCTTGCGTACCGCAACCGGTACAAGCTTTCGATTCAACGCCAGTATTCTTAGCATGAACACCATCCTCTGAATCGCGGGAATCCATAGCATCTGCGTTTTTCGACTCACTTTTTCCCATCCCTGGCGGTCTCCAACAACTTGAAATGTCATTATGTTTTGGTTGTCTCATATGTATTCTTGCCAGCCTCTTCCAGCCGGTACGTTGTTTGACGCTGAAGCGATGGATCATCGTTTCTCGCAGCTTTTTAGCCGCCAATTGAAATGCTCTTCGGGTGAGACGGAGTTAGCGTTCAATGCTTTCGACAGTGCGCATTGATGCACGAGTGGATGGGAGTTGGAGTCCATGAGGATATCTGCGCTAACAAGAACGGAGATAGTATGACCACGCTGGGTGTCAACTTCGGTTTTGATATCGACGAGCCGCTCGACCAAGTTCTTTGAGAGCTGATCAAATCTCGCTACCGTTCGAAGAGGAACGCTAGTGGTCCTGGTCGTCGTCTTCTCGATGGCCTTAGACCTAGTGTTAGGATTGCATCCCAATACTAGTCCTTAAAGAAGCGCTGATTTGAGAAAGTTGAAATTGACAAAAGCCTGAAAACCCTTACCTGTAAGAGGTAGAAACAACTTATGTGGTTTGGCGACCACAGCTTTCAGGAGGGTTTCAGGTGAAACAAGAAATAGCACAAAAAATGCGTCGTGCAAAAGAGAGAATTGAGAACCGCCATGCTGAAGTACAGGGCAGCTCGGATTCCGGATTGCCAGTTTTTTCGAATCAGAACATAAAATATGAAATTGGCGGTAGGCAGGGTGGTATCGCGATGGGTGGGATTGGAGCCATGCATAAGTT
>JACMPP010000098.1 GCA_014377445.1 Oligoflexus sp. | reverse complement strand
TTCACCGGCTTGATGAAAACAATGCCCGTGAAATTTCTGGACTTCTGGGCTTTCTCAGGGGACTTGAACGAAGCCACGCGGTCTCAATCATGCTTACCCATCATGCCAGCAAACGTGCAGGCTCGAGACCGGGCCAATCCCAGCGTGGATCCAGTGATCTGCATGCTTTTGGTGATTCCAATCTGTATCTGTCGCGGTCGGCCAATGACATAACCCTTACAATCGAACATCGTGCGGCTGCATCCATCCAACCCTTGACTCTGCTACTCGATGACTCGCCTTGCTCCATGTACCAAATTCTCATTCCGGTGCAGGCACGTATAAATAGTTCGGCTGTTGCTTTCATAAAGGAGCTGATGAGCTTGGGGCTGGATATGCGAGCAGGGAAGATAACGGTGAGGGTTCAGAGTAGAGCGTTAGACTAACTTTGACAGTGCAACGGAAACGCCTCGTGACAATGGTCATGAAACGCTACACGTTAATATCAGCCCGCCTTCAAACTAATGGTAACGCCCGTAAAGCCCTTTTTAGCGATCAAGTCTTGGACGATGAGGACCTCATACATTCTGAAGTCCATCTTAAGCGCTTTGGCTATCTTCTTTGCTGTTGCTGCACTCGGTAGCTCTTTGCCCGTCTCATAAGAAGAGATAGCCATTTTGCTAACCTTGACCTTGTTCGCAAGCTGCTCCTGCAATAAGCCAGAGGCCAGACGGTTGGCCTTAAGCGCGCGTGCAAACGTGAGCTTGCCAAAGTTTTTTTCCATAAAGTCCATAGGGACCTCCATTCAATATCTGTGGTTCATAACTTCGATAACTTCAATAATCTCGCCTGTCGCTTCGATATAGATCGCCCGGTATGAATCGTTGAGGTAGACCGACCGCTGACCCTTTCGGTCGCCTTTCAAAGGGTGATCGTTCCATCCCTTCGTCTTCCGCGTCTCGCTCATCCCAAAAGTTTCGACCGACATTTTCCAAAAGTAAAAGTTATCGACGATATAGCTCGGGAGCTTGAGGAGTTGTTTTTGAGCTTTTTTGCTTATCTTGACGATCACTTCAACCCCTTTCTTCATTCTGCCCACAATACCTTATCGGGTCAGTAAAGAAAATCCTTTACTGGAAAAATGAACAGAATCCACCTTTCAGGCCTAATATGTCGTTTTGACTTTCCTATCATGGGTATTCGGTAAGTCGTTCATCTGCGCATAGATACTTATCCCCGAATCTCCTTTAGCCTTTCTTCCATCAGATAAATTTCTTATCGATGGAAAGTGCCCAAATGAAAAACTCATTTGACCCTCATTTCCGCCTGAAATCGCTCAAAGCCGACTTCGCTTCCTTTCGCGCCAAGAATCGCCCACATGCCAGGTATCCCGATCAACTTCGCTCTGCGGCTATTGAGGCTATCGCGGCGAGCATTAAACTCTCGCTCTTTATGAAGATGAAGATCCTGAATTTTGCGGGGCCATGCTGCACTATTTTAAAGGCCTCTACATCTACGAGAAAGCTCTCGACCTAAACGGCAGGAATGCGTTGAATGTTCTGGCTTTTCGCCATGTCGATAGTCGGCAGATGTGGGAAGATATCCGGTGTCTCGCAACGATCATGCTCCAAAAATGGTCAAAAGCGACAAAGCTTGGTGCTGCAGCTTTTTATATTTTGCACCATTTCGCAAAGCTCACGGCCTATCTCGAAAATCCTATTATTTCTATTTCCAATAATCGCGCGGAACACTTGCTTCGTAGCGAGAAAATTCTTTTGGTATCATGTAAGTTCCGCTATTCCGGGGAAGGGCGAGTGGTCTTTGATTCTTGCGATCTTTGGTTATGACTGCTGGGGCGGCTTCGGGAGATGCGAAAGCCTATCTTTGCTGGGTTTTGAAGCAGTCGGATGATGCGATCAAAGCGAATCCTCATCTCTATGCTCCTCTCGCCCTCCTTCAATCGACAGGTATTTGAATATGAGATCTTATAGGCTTTTTCTTCGCCACTCAAATTTTCTAAAAGATCAAACTTCTTGTTTATTAAATGACAGTTCTTGTCACCGAGCTACCACTGGTACTCGATTATCCTATGATTCCGCTTCATAACAATGGTTGTGAAACATATGTCTGTGAAGCCGTTACCAAACGTAAAGTCAGTGGCGGCACACAGAGCGATCTTGGCCGTCGCGGCAGGCGAACCGTTGGGATTTACAGCGCGAACGGTGGATAAAGCTTAAACCAGAGCTAGAAAGCACTCTAGCCAAGGAGCAGGAAATAATTGACCCGTTCAGATTGCGTCACAATCAAAGCGCAAAAGTAAGGCAGCTTAACGGGTATTTTAAGCATACAATCAATAAATCTCATTTTGGTAAGATGGCGTCATGAGTGAGAAAGTAACTGTGATTTTAAGTGACACTTACTGTCGACCTAAAACGCAACAACCTAAATCCCAAGAGCTGCATAGAAAAAACCGCCTCCTTCACAGAGCACATCTTCCGATTATCCCGCTGCAAAGGAGGCCATGTCTGCATTCGGCCTGCAAGGATTGCCAGGCACAGGATGGAGTCTGCCAGGGCACAACAGATGGTGCATGCGAAGATAAATCTCAACACACTCGAACCACATTTGCCCTGTCTCAGAGGGAACACCGCCCCCCAATGCCCGCGTACACGTTCGAAGGGGCGTAGCTCACGTACAAGGCCCACCGGCCGGCATTCGAGCCACCGTCCCAGGAGCCACCCCGGAACGCGCCGCGCAGGGAAGTGGCGTACCAATAAAAGTCAGCGTTATCCGCCACAGTTGACTGACTCGATGAGCTTGGGAAGGCTCGCAAAAGATCCATTTTAAAGGCTGAAATATTATTGTTCGCACCCGGAAAAGTCACGCCGTACCAAAGTCCATCCGTACCATTGTCATAACCCGCCGTAGAGAATTGCTGACCTGTTGTCCATTCCCATACATTGCCTACCATGTCGGCAACTCCATATCGCGAGCGACAGTTTGCGGTCTGACTGCTGTTGCTTGCATAGGCAGAACCCGGATTATTATCTGTATGACAGCGAACTGTGGTGGTATCCGCGGTGCCGGATTCCAAACCTGGAATACTAACGCTGCCAGTGAAAGTATTCTGATCGATCGTCCCATCCTGATTCACATCACCCCAGTCTGCAGCTTTCGACCACTCAGCATCACTGGGTAGGCTTAGATAGTAGCTGGCTCCATTGGCATTACTAATTCCCGTGTTGCGACAGCCTTTCCACGAGGCTCCCTGATCGATGCTCACTTGCGGAGCTGTGCCTTGTTTCGACTGGAATGTAGCCGTCGTCGAGTTCACCTGAGTGCCATCCCCGCAGCCCGTAAGGTCGAAACTCCCCGTAAGTAAAAACTTGTGATAGCAAAGACCGGCATTACTTACCCAAGCCGAGGACGGACCTTGCAAAGGCCAGTTAGAGGCAGCTGCGACTGGAGAGGCGTTCGATACACCTCCGCCGTAAACGGATGCCTCATACTTCTGGATGAAAAAATCGTGATCGAGCCCCGATATATCCATGGGAACATGAGCCATGATCTGCGGCCTTGTTTGAGCCTGCTGATAGGCTTCATCGACCAGGAAAACTCCGGCTCTGCGAAGGCGAGGTTCGATGCGAAAACTTGCGAAAGAGCTTGTCGCAGAGGTATTGCCCGTGAAAAAAGGCGAACGGTAGCGCTGGGTCCTAGCTGTGATCGCATTGCCAGCAGCATCGCTCGTCAGAATCTCGTAATTGTAAAGCATCAGAGTCGAAAACCCCGTGCCCGCGCTCGTGCTGTCTTCAAAAGTGCAGTTAGAAAGATTGGAGCTATCGCAGTTGCTAATCGTTGCAATCAATTTCCCATCCGTAGTCGAACTCGTATAAATCGGATTGCCGCTGCTATCTATCGCCAGGGGATCGATCGGCTTGTCGCTAGCAAATGGATTGTTAGTTCCTCCCGTCACCGCCCAAGGCGTATTGCTACCCAAGAGCGATTGCCGCATCGGCTCGACAAAGCGAAAGATCTTGTAAGTCAGACCCGTGCTGCTGCTCGTGCAGCTTGGATTGCAGACTGTTTTTTGCCAGGGCTTCCAGCTCAGCGTGATTTTACCTTCGGCCACAGCATCAGAGGTATTGCCA